>DAOQPR010000238.1:0-5074 GCA_035333265.1 Anaerolineales bacterium | reverse complement strand
CACCCTCCTCGCAATGACGATGTTCTTTTTATAATTTAATACGAGCACCTACTTACAATAAGACTACAATCGTGGAGGTATCAAATGCT
Source organism: Anaerolineales bacterium (assembly GCA_035333265.1). GTDB lineage: Bacteria > Chloroflexota > Anaerolineae > Anaerolineales > Villigracilaceae > Villigracilis. Next base: position 4,985 of record DAOQPR010000238.1, on the reverse strand, counting down.
AGGATGGTTTATCTGTGCGTATCGTCAGGCAGGCAGCCGCCAATTGCCCGCAACACAAACATCGGCCAAGGGAATCGAATTGGCAAAATGGCAGGCATCTCTCAGCGGGCTCGACTGGATCGAAGCGCTCGTCAAGGAAAAGAAAGTCATCTTCCTGGGCGGAAATGGCTATCCACTATATTACACAGCCAGCTTCAAGGAACTACAACCCTTTCTGAAGAATCCACCCGAAGCCAGGCAAACCTGGGCCGCCGATCCTGGCGATGTTCTCCTGCCTCATTGGAAAGGGAAAACCTATATCGATCAAGCCGGAATGGATCAATGCGAACCGGACGAATGGCTTTTGGTCGAGGTCTGGGATGAAAGTTAGGGTGAGAATCATTGGGAGATTCTGGAACATTCCAGTATGAAACCTATTCAAATCCACATCGATGGTCACATTCATAAGACCTCGCAGGAAATTTGCATGGATTTCCTCAATACTGAGCGCTGGTCAGAGTTTACAGGATATTCCATTCTGCCTGGCATCAAAAACGCTCATTTCGAAGTGAAAACTTCCGGCTGGGTCGGCTCGCGTATCAAAGTAGAGAATACAGATGGCTCCTCACACATCGAAGAGATCATCGAATGGGACGAACAGAACCGAATCGCTATGAAATTTCAGAACTTCTCAGCGCCGTTGCGTCACCTTGCCACTCATTTCATTGAGTCATGGGAATTTAGTACAACCTCAAGTGGAACCAATGTGACCAGAAAAATGGTCTTTTATGCCAAAGGGATCATCGGCTGGATATTCCTGCTTCCCATCTCACGATTAATGAAAAAGGCTTTCGAAGAGAGTCTGCGTAAAGCACAATAATAACCACGGCTGCAGCAGCAACAATTTTCGTCACACCCCTAAAACCCTCAAGCGCTTTCCTTTTATAATTACCGCATGTCTCTTCGCACCCCTATCGCACGTCAAGTTCTGTTAGTTGCTGTCATCACCATCATCGCCTATGGCTTGCTCCTGCCTGTCACCGGCTTCTATTGGGATGACTGGCCCTTTGCATGGATCGCAAAATTTCTCGGTCCTGCTGAGTTCATCCCAGCTTTCATGCCATTCCGGCCCTTCCTTGGCCCCATCTTTGTTCTCACCACCAGCCTTATCCCAATCCACCCGCTTGCCTGGCAGATCTTTGCCCTTGTGATCCGCTTTCTAATTGGCGTAACAGCGTGGTGGTTCTTAAATCAACTTATTCCAAACCGCAAGCCCCTCGCCTTTTTGGGCGCGCTGCTCATGCTGGTTTTTCCGGGTTACAGTCAACATTGGGTGGCGCTCACACACATCAACCAGGAACTCATCCCCTTTCTCTTTTATCTACTTTCGTTTGGTTTTACTTTTAAAGCTCTCAAAACGCGAAAAATAATTCACACGATCCTAGCTGTTATCCTGCAAATCTGTGGGCTCTTCCCCACTGAATACTTTTTCGGTATCGAAGGCATTCGCTTCCTGTTATTAATGGCTTTGTTTCAAGGCGACCTCGAAGAACGTACAACCAAAGCCTTTCGCGTTTGGCTTCCCTACCTTTTCATTTGGGTACTCAACGCTGCCTGGCTTTACTACTATTACAAATTCGGCCCTTATGACTCTTACGAAGTCACCGCCGCTCAATCACCCAACCTGCAAATTTTTTTGACCCAGGCGCTGGATGCCCTCTGGAAAGCTGGCATCTACATCTGGACTCAAGTCCTCATCCTGACCTTCCCCACCCTGCCCGCGCCCGCCTCCCTCCTGACCCTGGGTCTGGTCGCTGTTTCCTTTGCCTTGCTCACCCCGATATTGATACGGATCCTCGTAGTAAATCCGGGAAAAGATGAGCCAATTACTAGCACTGATGAAATCTCATCGCGGTGGCTGGTTGTTGTTGGTTTGTTTGGCATCCTGCTGGGACGATTGCCCTCCCTCGCAGCCGGGCTTCCCCTCACATTGCAATCTTCCTATGACCGTTTCATGATCTCCATGATGATCGGCTCAACTCTGCTTGTGCTGGGGCTGGTCGAATGGCTCATCCGCGATCAACGTGCGCGTATCATCATTCTTTCCGCGCTCATCGCGTTGGGCATGGGACAACAATTTTTCAACGCCAATATCTTCCGGCGTGACTGGCAAAAACAAGCTGAGATCTATTGGCAGATGGCCTGGCGTATTCCGGCCATGCAGAAGAACACCCTCCTGCTCACCCATCAAATGCCGATCGACTACGAAACCGACCTCTCCTTCACCGCACCCATTAACTGGATGTATGCGCCGGATTACACGCGCTCAGACCTGCCTTACATGCTGCTCTACACTGAAAAGCGCGTGGGCGGCGTGACCCTGCCTGCTTTGATCGATGGCGTTTATGTTTTCTATCCCTACCGTACTGTGAATTTCCTCAGTACCACCTCAAATGCCCTGGTTATTTACAAGCCGCAGAATGGCTGTCTACGAGTTCTTGACCCCAACCGGGGCGATGTGGAAGTTTACTCACGTGAGCCCAAAATGCTGACAGATGCCATCCCTCTTTCCGATCCATCACGCATCATTACAGAGCCAGCCCAGCCTGCGGTCCCCATGTTCATCCCTGAGCCAGACCATGACTGGTGTTATTACTTTGCCCATATCGAACTGAATAACCAGACTGGCGATTATCAACGTTCTGTTGCATTTGGAGAAGAGGCCCTGGCATTGGGCTTTCAGCCTGAAAACCCGGCCGAGTGGCTCGTCGTCGTTGAAGCCTATGGCATGAGCGGCGACATGAACACGGCCCAAAAAATATCCAGCCTATCATTGGAGGCTGACCCGAAACTACTCAAAGGGTTATGCAAAGTTTGGGAGCAGATTCAGGCCCAAAGTCTGGCAGGAGGCGAGGCATCCGCCATTCGATTGTCACTTGGTTGCAATCCGTGATGTATGGCTTGACGCTTTAAAACTCATGTGCTACCATCTTTTTTTAATATAAAGAACGAGGAGAAGCTATGAATAAAAAACGACAAGGTGTGGCAGTATTTTTTTCGATCATGATGGTTGCAAGCGTCTTCATTTCAGCTTGCGAACGATCGTTATCTGCCGCCCCAGCCGAAACCGCAACGGCAATCCCAGCGGGGTTATTTGTTACCCCGCTCGCATCTGTTGAAAACCCCATGGCTATGATCGAAGAGTTTGGCAAGCAAACCCAGGCGGCCCAAACCGCAGCAGCAGGCGGCGGGGGCACTCCTGGAGCCGAAGCGGCTACCGTCACTAACACGCCGGACCCGGCAGCCCTGCCTACAGCCACACCCACTATTGCAGTTGCCAATAGCACACCTACCAACGCCAGTGGTGCTGCGGCTACTACAGTGCCCGCTACTTCGGTTCCGGTCGGTTCACGCCCGCCTACCTACACCTTGCAGAAAGGTGAGTTCCCCTACTGTATTGCACGCCGTTATGATGTCGATCCGGATGCACTGCTTCAGGCAAGCGGCCTGACTGCCGCCGAGGCAAACAGCCTTGCTGCCGGAACGGTGCTCACCATTCCGCAGTCGGGTTCTTTCCCTGGCTCGCGCGCACTCCAGTCTCACCCCACCACCTACACAGTAGCTTCCGCCGATGAGACAGTGTACAGCATCGCCTGTAAATTCGGAGATATCGAACCCAACTCAATTGCTTCTGCCAATAATATTTCAGCCAGCGCCAATTTGACGGCCGGACAGCAATTGCAGATTCCGTAAGTTTGATACAATCAAAGCCCAGGTATATGCCTGGGCTTTTTTATTTGAAAAGGAAAGGAATCCTTGATGCCAACATTTGAATTGATGAAATCCGAAACCCTTCTACAGGGACGTGCTTTTAAGATCCGGCGCGACACACTAAAAACACCCGATGGCCGTGAAACCAAGTTTGATATTGTCGACCATGGCGGCTCGGTCGTCATCATTCCTGTCGATGGAGATGGCAATATTCTTCTCGTCCGCCAATACCGTCATGCCGCTGGCATGGACCTGCTGGAATTGCCCGCTGGAACTCGTGATGGGGATGAGCCTTTCGAAGATTGCGCAGCACGTGAAATCCGCGAAGAGACAGGTATGGAAGCTGGCACGTTGAAACATATCGGTTCCTTCTACCTCGCACCTGGTTACTCAACCGAATACATGGGCGTCTTTTTGGCGACTGACCTCAGTCATAATCCGCTTGAAATGGATGAGGATGAATTCTTATCAGTGGAAAAAATGCCAATTCGAGAGGTCATTGCCATGGCCGAACGCGGCGAAATGCCGGATGCCAAATCTCTTGCGGCGCTGTTAATGGCCAGGCCGCACTTGATATAGGCATAGATCCGGATGTTGCCTCCCAAACTCCATAGAACTCATCTCACCGCTGTTTCGCAAGCTTTACTGGTTACATTTCTATGGTCTACATCATGGGTCATGATCAAGATCGGGCTAAAGACGAATTTGCCTCCGGTTACCTTTGCCGGGCTGCGATACACTCTTGCTGCCTTGTGCCTTCTACTACTTGCCACCCTTAACCCAGCCCACCGCCAAACCATACAAAAGCTATCTGCCAAAGGTTGGTGGGAACTGATAGCCCTTGGGATCATCTTTTACACACTCACCCAAGGAGCGCAGTTTATCAGCCTTTCTTTTTTGCCCTCCGCCACGCTTTCACTGTTATTAAACTTTTCTCCTGTCATCATTGCGTTATATAGCATGATCTCTCACCAGAGTAGCACGTCACTCACGCAATGGATTGGGATTTCCATAACGATTTTGGGCGCTCTCATTTATTTCCTGCCGCTTACCATTGAAGAAGGGCAAATCCCCGGCTTAATTGCAGGGTTGATCGCCTTGTTTGCAAATGCAGCCTCATCCATCTTTGGAAGATACATCAATGCCCAGGACAAATTAAATCCGATCGTGGTTACTAGTATCAGTATGGGCATTGGCGGGGTGCTGATGCTCATTATAGGCATGGTTACCCAAGG
>DAOQPR010000237.1:0-5093 GCA_035333265.1 Anaerolineales bacterium | reverse complement strand
CTTTTTGGTCGTCGGCATTCTGGGCGTGACCTTGTTCAAAAATGTCGGCGCACCCGTGATCGCCTTTGCGGAGATCGCCCTGCTCATTGAAGCTATCGTCATCCTCGGCTGGCTTTCGGCACGCACACATGAACCACTGAAAACCACTCCTGCCGTCCTGAAGGGATTGATCGCCGCCCTCGTCAGCGGAGTAGTGACTTATCTCGTCGCACTTTACCTGCCCGGCGGAGCCATCGTCACCGCATTGATCGGCATGATCGTCGGCGGGTTGATCGCGCTTGCCATTGTCTGGTCTGAAGCGAAGATGGTGTTGAAGTTGTAGAACAAGTCTATAGACTTGTTCTACATGCCCGTTAATAAAAGAATGTATAATCACACCCATGTCTGAAGAACTAGAATCCACACAACCCAGTCAACCCGCAGATCCCAGCACCACCCTGCCCCTGCCGGATCTCAAGGAAGATGATACCCAGCCCATTCGGGCAAAGAAAAAAGAAGAAACGCCGGAAGAAACTGCTGAAACGGCTGTCGTTGCAAAAAAATCACCCGCCAAACCCGCTCGCTGGAAGTCCATTCTCATTGGCGTGCTAGGGTTTGTGATCCTCGTCGGTTTTGGAACATATAGTGGCATCCAGGCAGGCATTGGCGTGCGCGAAGATACAGCGCTTGCCAGTCAGACCCAGCAACTTGCGGAGCAATTTGCCCTGGCCGATTTGGATATTCAAGCAGGGCGGTATGAAAATGCCCGCCAGCGTTTGGAATTCATCATCGGCGTTGACCCCAACTTCCCCGGCGCAAAAGACAAACTTACCGAAGTCCTGGTGCTCAGTACCATCCCCACCCCCACCATCGCACCCACCATCACTGCCACACCGGATTTTAGCGGCGTCGAAAGCGCCTACGCCCGCGCACAGGAACTCATCCGCGCACAAGATTGGACCGGCGCTCTAACCGCCCTCGACACCCTGCGCAAAATGGACGCCAACTACAAAACCGCCCAGATCGACGGCATGTACTACTTCGCCCTGCGTAACAAAGGCTATGACCTCATTATTAAAGAAGGCAACCTTGAGGGCGGCATCTATTACCTAACCCTGGCCGAACGCTTTGGCCCGCTCGACAACAACGCCCGTGGAATCCGTGACGGCGCCCGCGCCTACATGACCGGTGCCAGTTTCTGGGAATTGGATTGGGAACAAGCCGCCAGTTATTTTGAACAGGTCGCTGCAGGCTGGCCCTCCCTTTGGGATGGCACCATGACCGCCGCCCAACGCTATTACACCGCCTCGGTACGCTTTGCCGATGAACTCTACACCGCCCAGGATTTCTGCGCCGCTTACGACCAATATCAAAAAGCCACCGCCATGGGTCAATTGGATGGAACTGCCGCGGCCAACTCGGCCAACGCCTTCAATCAATGCTATCCACCCACGCCAGAGATCATCGTCGAGAACACACCCGAAATCACGCCCACACCCTAACCATGGATGCTCCCTCCACCCCCGTCCTGGCGGTCATCTATTGGCTGCATTTACTGGCAACCGTCACCTGGATCGGAAGCCTCGCCGCCATTAACCTACTCTTCCTGCCCGCCTCCAAGCGGACCTTGAAACTGCCCGACCAACTCAGCCTGATCTCCGCCCTGCAAAAAAGACTCGAGCCCCTGGCCTGGTTCTGCATGGGCATCCTGCTCGTCACCGGGTTGTTTCAACTCAGCACCAGCCCGCACTACAACGGCTTTCTCGATATCAGCACCCAATGGTCGCTTGCCATTCTGGTCAAACATGGATTGGCCGTGTTAATGGTTGTCGTCAGCGCCATGCAGACCTGGGAAGTGCTTCCCGCCATTCAACGCATCCTGATGAAAAAAGAAACCGCCAACGAAGCCGAACTTAAGAAACTACAAAAGAAGGAAACACTCCTTCTACAACTAAACTTGCTCCTCTCCGCGCTTATTTTGGGAGCAACAGCCTACGCAAGAGTATCTTAAAAAAGTACCGCAAGCTTACGCTTGCGGTACTTTTTTATAACTGGATCAAATTCTTTTGCTCCACCAGTACGCCCGTCAGGTCGTAAGCCATTGCGCCGGTGATTCTCACGGGGACGATCTCACCCACCTTCGCACTACCTTCGATAAAGACCATGCCGTCGATCTCAGGCGCATCGCGATAAGAACGGCCTATTGAGATACCGTTGTCAAATCCCTCCACCAACACATCCAGGGTTTTGCCCACATAGGATTGATTCACTTGCAGTGAAATATTCTGCTGGAGTTCCATCAGGCGTTCGTAGCGCTCCTGTTTAACAGAAGCAGGCACCGGGTCGCCCAGAGGCGCGGAACTCGTCCCCGGCTCGAAGGAGAATTGGAAAGCTCCCACACGGTCGAAGCGGGTTTCATTCACAAAATCATACAAAGCCTGAAATTCTTCATCGGTCTCGCCGGGGTAGCCGACAATGAAGGTCGTGCGGATGGATAGATCTTTAATGGTCGCGCGCATCTTGCCCAGCGTTTTGTGTACCCATTCCATATTGGACGGCCGCTTCATGCGGTACAGGGTTTGGGGATGTGCGTGCTGCAATGGAATATCGAGATAAGGCAACACTTGTTTGCGCGTGGCCATCACATCAATGAGACGATCCGTGACGTAACCGGGATAGGCATACATAATGCGAATCCAATCCATGTCCGGCACGGAATCAGTTAATTGTTCGAGTAGGATCGCAAGCCCATCCTTTAGCCCCAGGTCGTGACCATAATCAGTGGAATCCTGTGCGATCAATACCAGCTCGCGCACTCCTGAGTCACGCAATACTTTAGCTTCATGAATGATCGCCTCAATCGGACGTGAAACTGCAGTTCCCTTGATCAACGGAATGGCACAAAATGCACATGGGCGGCGACAGCCATCGGCGATCTTTACATAGGCGCTTGCACCGGCTTTGCTCACACGCAGCGCACCGTTCTCGTCCGCACCAACGGTGGCAGCATCCGGCAAATGATAAATCGGCTCCGGGTGTTTTCCCTGGCGGCTCTCATGCACCACCTGCACAATATCCATCCAACGGCGCGTGCCAAGAATGCCATCAATGCCGGGTATCTTCTTTGCCACTTCCACGCCGTAGCGCTGGGTGAGGCATCCCGCAGCGATCAATACCTGATTCTTTTTCTTACTTTCTGCCAGCTCCCCCAACACACGATACGACTCATCCTTGGCCGGGCCAATAAAGCCGCAAGTATTTACGATCAATACTGAAGCCTTGGCCGGGTCTTCCACCGAACGATAGCCGTCACGCAACAACAATTGCGCCATCGAATCCGAGTCCACGGTATTCTTTGCACAACCAAGGGAAACTAAATGAAAAGTATTTTTTGACACGATAAATTTTCCTAATCTCTTGAATAAACCTTCGAGGTTTGCGAGTCAGGCTAAAACCCTGACCTGCATATTACTGCCCAGCCGTCGGCGTAGCCGTGGGGGTGGGCGTCATCGTCGGCGTAAAGGTCGGTGTCGTCAGAGGCGTATTGGTTGGCGTCGGCGGAATGGTGGCAGTAGGCGTCACCACACCCGAGATCAAATAGACGCGGCTCACCACCTCCCCCACACCACCCATCAAACCCAAATCAGCACCATTATAGGTGATTCGCAAAGCCGAGCCATCTCCAGTAAGCACCACCACTTGATCCTCTGCCTCAAACACCTTAGACTCTCTGGGCGACATCCGACCCTCAAAAACGATCTCACCATCCACTGAAATGCGCACAAAGACCCGTTCCAACGCAAACACATTTACGGTCACATTGGCCGTGAACTCAATGGGGGTTTCCTCCAAAGGGGCGATCTGTGTTTCTGTTTCCGCGATCACCACAGATGGATCATCCACTGGCAGGAAGGTTGCAACTTCTGAAGCGGTCGGCACAGGAATATCTCCCAGTACATCGACAATGGAAGGTGCGGTAGGTTCAACTTCCACATTCTGCAAACTGACCAACCGCCCCACACCCCAGATCGCAAGCGCAGCCAGAGCCGTAATGATCATCACGCCGAAGATCAAATCGCCTGCAATAAAGGTCCTAAAGAATGGGGTGGAAGTTGTTACCTGGGTCTGGATCTTCTCACGCGGCGTTTCAGCATATTTTTCGCGCCGTCTGGCTTGCAAGGCATCGGCATAGCGTAAAAGGATTGCATCCACATCCAGGTCGAGAAAGGTCGCATAATTCGTGAGCATCCCGCGCGTTTGCACGGTCGAAGGCAATTTGTCGAACGCGCCTTCCTCCAACGCTTTCACAAAAACCGCGCGTAAATGAGTATGCCTTTCCACTTCATCCATGGTCAGGCTGATCAACTCGCGCCGTTCGCGTAATTGTTTGCCGATCTCCGCCATGATCACATCGGCAGGTTTATCTGGCACGCTTTCGGCCTGATAAAGTGGCTCTTCTATTTGTTCAATCTTTGACTCGACAACAGCTGGAACAGAATCCTGCTCTATATCTTTTTTCCGGGCAAAGGCAACCAAGCGACCTAAATAACTTTGATTCGGCTCCTCCTTTGTCGATACCTGCTCATCCCCATCAGGGGCGATCTCCACTGCGGGTGGTTCCTCGGCAACCTCATTTTGGTCATCTGAATCCGCTGCCATCAAAGGCTCTGTAGTTTCCGGTGTTGGCGTCGGCTTGGGTTTGCGAGACAGGAGTCGGTTTAGAAAGCGAAGCGGAGGTGTTTCCTCTTTCGATTCAGTAAGGGGGGGAATCTCGGTTTCAGAGAGATTGACTTGCGGAAGCGGCCCGCTCACTTCCTCGATCACGGGCGGGTTGCGTTGAATGTCTGCGATCATCTCATCCACGTTCAGGTTGAGATATTCGGCGTAGTTTCGCAAAAAACCACGCCCCTGCGCCGCAGACGGCATGACCGAGTAATCATCCGATTCGAGCGCTTGAAGAAAGACCGGGCGAATGCGCGTCTCTGCTGCCGCCTTTTCGAGCGTGAGGTAACGAGCCTCGCGTTCGCGCTTCAAACGTTGACCGATGGTTTCAGACATGAGGGTATTGTATTACAAACATCACCGACTTTCGCCGGTGATGTGAGAGGTTTCTT
>DAOQPR010000236.1:0-5117 GCA_035333265.1 Anaerolineales bacterium | reverse complement strand
AGGGTCACGCCGATTGGCTTCCTTATATTGATACTCACATGGATGCCATCGCCTGCGAAACCTGCCATATCCCACAGATGTATGCGCCCGCCATTCAAACCTATGATTGGACAGTCATCTCGAGCAACGGCTCGGCAATTGAAACTTGCCGAGGTGTCGAAGGCAAGCCCAACGAGATCACTTCACTCGTTACTGGTTATAAACCGGTTCTGCTCAACCGCACCAACATTGATGGACAGCAACTTCTTGCCCCATACAACCTGATTACTTCCTTCTACTGGGTTTATGATGACGCCAACGGGAACAAACGCCCGGTTCGTCAAATTGACCTTGAAGCTGCCTATCTTGAAAATGGCAATTACGCCGCGGACATTGTCTCTGCCTTCGACATCAACAGGGATGGTCAACTTACCGATAATGAACTCACCATAGACACATCGGCAAAAGAGGAAGTTGTCAAAGCGAAGCTTACAGCACTGGGTCTTAATAATGTACGCATGGAAGGCATGGTTCAGCCGTACAGTATCAATCACAATGTAACCAAGGGTGAATATGCCGTTAGTGAGTGTAAAGCCTGCCATACTGCCGACTCTCGGGTCTCCCAACCCATCAAATTGGCAGACTCAGCGCCGGTAACACCTGTCTTTGACACGGAGAACAATGTCAACAACACTGGAGAGATCACCAAAGGTGACGATGGTGCATTGTATTATCAACCCATTCCAGCCAATGATGCCATGTATGTCTTTGGTTCAAGCCGTATCAATTGGGTCGATTGGTTTGGGGCAATCGCTTTCGCTGGGTCGCTTTTGGGTGTGCTGGGGCATGGAACGCTGAGAATGTTTGCAGCGCGCAAGCAGGCGACAGGTCCGGTGCGAACCGAGCGTGTATATATGTATGACTCGTATCGCCGCTTCTGGCATTGGCTCCAAACTTTCTCCATCGTCATCCTGCTTTTCACTGGTCTGATCATTCACCGGCCGGATATTTTCGGGGTATTCTCTTTCCGCGGCATGGTGACCATCCACAATGTGGTGGCAGTGGTGTTGGTGGTAAATGCCCTTCTCTCGGTCTTTTATCACATTGCCACCGAACGGATGCAGGAATACATTCCACGCCCGTATGGTTTCTTTGACGATGCGATAGTACAGGCAAAATATTACATTTCTGGCATCTTCAAGGGTGAGCCGCATCCATTTGAGAAAACCCCGACCCGCCGCATGAATCCGATTCAACACTTCACATACTTTGGCATTCTCAATGTTCTCTTGCCATTGCAAATGGTCACCGGAGCACTAATGTGGGGGGTGCAGAAATTCCCAGCCTTCGCCAATGCATTGGGCGGGCTGCCCATCCTCGCACCGTTCCACTCACTGATCGCATGGATGTTTGCCACCTTTATCCTCGTGCATGTGTATATGACCACTACCGGAGCCACTCCATTGGAGGCCACTCGCGCGATGATCACAGGCTATGAAGAAGTGGAAATCCATGAACATCATGAGTAACAAGGCTTGTATCAAGTTACCCGTTACCTTACAAAAGGAGATTGTTATATGACCACACAAACCAGGAAACCGCTCTTCCCTACATCGCCAAAGCCATTTGTGCATCCATATTTTGGCGGCATGGTTTTGGGTGTTGTGCTCTTCCTTGCGCTCTTATTAACCGGAAATGGGCTGGGCTCATCCGGTGCCACTACCCGCTTCGTTGCTGCGGTAACAGATGCCGTTGCGCCGCAACATGTTGACCGCACGCCCTATCTTCTCAAGATGGCAGGCGGCGACAAAAATCCGTTGGATGACTGGATCGTGCCGGTATACATCGGCGCATTGCTTGGCGGGTTTACCTCAGGTCTTTTCAATGGACGCTTAAAGTTTGAGACCACCAAAGGTCCAAACATATCGAATCGCACACGCTGGCTGATGGCCTTCCTCGGCGGAGTCATCTTCCTATACGGCGCACGCATGGCCCGCGGATGCACCTCCGGGCAGGCGCTGACAGGCGGAACCACCCTCTCGGCTGGCTCATGGGTTGTCATGTTTGCCATTTTCGGCGGCGCGTATGGCCTGGCCTATTTTGTAAGGAAACTTTGGAACTAATGTGGAGTCCAGCGGCAAGCCGCTGGCGGGAGCAAGCTCCCGCACTCCATACAGGAGAAACACCATGAATTTCCCTCTCCCTGAATTCATCACTGTCAGCGCCAGTAATCCATGGACATATATTGTCTTTGGTCTGATCGGTTTCGCATTTGGCTTCACACTTGAAATGTCCGGCTTCGGTGATTCGCGCAAACTCGCCGGGCAGTTCTACTTTACCGAATTGACCGTCATCAAAGTCATGTTCACTGCCATCGTCACCGCCATGGTGTTGCTCTTTGGCGCAGTCGGCCTGGGCATTCTCAACTTCAACCAGGTCTGGGTCAACCCCACCTATCTTTCCTCCGGTATTCTCGGTGGGCTCATTATGGGTGTTGGTTTCATTGTCGGCGGGTTCTGCCCCACTACCTCTCTGGCTTCCGCCACTACAGGCAAGATCGACGGAATGTTATTTATGCTGGGCGGTTTTGTCGGCGCTTTCCTGTTCGGTGAAACAGAATTCCTCTTCGACAACTGGTACACCAACTCCGGCTATTTCGGGCGTATCACACTTGACCAGGTCTTCAACCTGCCGCTTGGCGTCATCGTTTTGCTTGTCGTGTTGATGGCGCTCTTCATGTTTTGGGGTTCCGAACAGTTGGAACGTATTGTCGGCAAAAAGGATATGAGTAAGGAACCCAAACTCCGCCTGGTTGGTGCAGGCGCTTTGTTCGCTGCCGCCGTTGCCGTTGTGTTGATCGGCTCTCCCACCCTCGAAGATAAATACAACGCCCTAACCTTCACACGCACCGAAACCATTCCACAGTTGAATGCCGACCCCATCGTCAACACATATAAATATACTGCCGATGAAATGCTCCTGAATCGACTGGTCTTTATCACGCCTGCCGAAGCATTCAAAGCAAAATACAACCAGGCGATGAACCCGGTCTATCTTGATGTACGCACCGAAGCAGATTACAACCTCTATCACATCGAAGACGCCGTCAATGTGCCACTCGCGCGCATTCAGGAGGTCATTCCTGTTTTGCTCACAGAACCGCCTGCCAACACTGTCTTTATTCTAATGAGCAATGATGAAACAGCCGCCGTTGACGCCTGGAAGATTCTATCGGCATCCAGTGTACAAAATGTTTACATCCTGGAAGGCGGAGTGAATAACTGGATCGCTTTCTTTGGAACTGAAGAAAAAACGCTTCAACCCAAGCCGGGAGCTGGGGACGACGAATTGGGCTTTATCTTCCCGGCAGCTTTGGGCAGCAGTTACGAGTCCTGCTCCCCCAGCCCGATTGAGTATGAAAACCTTGAGTTCGAGGCAAAGATCAAATTACAGTTGAAGCGCGACAAATCCGGTGGAGGATGCGGGTAGAGTCACTTTCAGCAACCAGAAACAGTTTTCGGCGGGGTTTTCGAGGCGCGGCTTCGGAGGCTCCGTCGTTTTGTTTTATAATGGCCAAATCATGCATTGACCGGGATTTGCAGAGAAGTAATCACTTCTAAAATTCCCCATAAAAAAATCTTCGAAATCATACTGGAGCCTGAACATGCAGAACGAACCTGAATTTAAGAGCGAAGATCAACACCACGAATTTACAGTAAAAAGGTGGTTGCAATGGGGCGGGATCGCGGTCATTAACGTTCTGATCCTTGCATTTTTTTCTTCTTATTTTAAAGACGAGCCATTAAGCCTTCTGGGGATAATAAGTGTACTGGCAGACAGCACAGGAATTGTCCTAGGATTACTCGGCATCTGGTTCTTTTTCTTGTCTGAAAAATTAAATAAAGATACAGCCGTAAATCTCGAAAAGACAACCTCCGCAGTTGAGGAATTGCGCGACCAAATGTGGGATATGATCCAAAAGACCTTTAATACCTTTGTTGAAAAGGAGAATAAGGAAAAGGTTGAAGAGACAAAAGATGCCATCGAACAATTAAAACAACAGGTTCAAAGTGAAAACAAGCCGATCTCTTCCGATGTCCTCGCTGCCCTGGATAAGATCAGTGATCGGATTAACACCCTGGAACAAAAGGAACAACTGTTTGTCAAACCGTTATCACGGATCGCAACAGTCTCTGAAATATCCCCCAAACAAATAAGACAGCTTATTGTCGATCTCTTCGATCAATTCCCCATGTCGGCCAATGATCTGTCGGATAAGGTCAAGGAAAAATTCGCCGTTTCCGGCAGCGCTTTGGAATTTATCCAGGCGCTGGTCAATCGCGGTTACTTTGTAACACTGGATGATAAGAACCCAACCGGTAAAGAATTGACAGGGATTACCATAATGGACGTTGCGCCAGCATTTGTTGATGTCCTCCCGAAATCGCTCCAAGAAAATTACAAAACACGTAAGAGTGCTTGATAAAAAATTTGTCTATAAAATCTAGGCTTTGATTCCTTAATGCTGTTTTCCTTGACAATACAGAGTAATTAGGCGTAAAATACGATTAATCGGATTAATCGTATTTATGCTACGAGAAAGAATTTCCCCAAATATTTCCGAATTTTTGCGTTATTTGGCCTCCCACCCGGAGGCTGATGACAAACTCCCCTCTTTAAATGACCTCAGCCGGGAATTGAATATTAGCTTAGCCTCCTTACGCGAGCAGCTTGAAGTTGCCCGCGCCCTTGGCTTTGTAGAAGTACGCCAAAAAACCGGAACACGCCGCCTGACTTATTCCTTTACACCTGCCATCCGCCAAAGCTTGGGATATGCACTGGCCCTAAACGATGAACATTTCCGTAAATTTGCTGAAATGCGAAACCACCTTGAAGCTGCATATTGGGATGAAGCGGTTCGCCTCTTAACTGATGCAGATAAAGCTGAACTAAACGGAATCATCGCCCGGGCGTGGGAAAAACTGCAAGGGACACCCGTCCAGGTTCCGCATGAGGAACATCGAAAACTTCACCTCACAATTTACAACCGTTTGGATAATCCGTTTGTGATCGGTATTTTGGAAGCCTATTGGGAAGCCTATGAAGCCGTTGGCTTGAACGTGTTCGCAGGCGGCTAC
>DAOQPR010000235.1:0-5117 GCA_035333265.1 Anaerolineales bacterium | reverse complement strand
ACGAAATCGGTGTAATCGTTGAAAATATTGTTGCTGGCATGGGCCATAATGAGTCCAAAGACCAGGGCCAGCCACGGCAGGAAGGCAAACGAACCATCCCGCCAGGCAAACAGACCGGCCAACGCCGCTGAAATAAAGGTCATGATGAGAACAGCGGCCCGGGTTGAGATCAACCATTTGGAAATTACATCCAGACGATCCCATTCCTCCTTTGATACTTCTGGAATGACTTGTAGCGCTTTCTTCCACATTGCAAAGTTCATAAAAATTCTCCTTGAAGATTTTTATGATTATAACTAATTCGGCCTAAATTCATAAAAAATGCCCGGATGAGGTTCATCCGGGCATTGGTCTTTCTGACAGTTATCCTTCACTGGTCATAATGAACAAGGGCTTCATTTCAAAATTCTCGTAGATCGGGCGATAGCGATCCGTGTCATAGAACTGGTTGACGTTAACAACCTTCTTGGTGGCTGTGACCACGTCAAGAGGAACATTATCGTATCGTCCATTTTTCAGTACCACCAGACGCCCATGAATGCCCTTCAATAACAGGTCGAGCGCCAGGTTGCCAAATGCCATTGGCGCAATGGAGTCGATGGCATCCGGGTCACCGCCGCGCACCATGTAGCCGAGTTTCTGGTTGACCACATCAATGGATTTACCATTGTTAAATTGAGGAGAGAGATCCTTGATCTGAGAAGAAACAAGATCGCCGATACCGCCCAACTTCGCATGACCGTATGCATCGGTGCTGCGATCCGAGAAGACCATTTCGCCGCCATCATACATTGCCCCTTCAGAGATCAACAAAACTGAATAATTGCTTGGGTTGGCCTTGCGGTCCTTCACAAGAAGTTCAGTAAGATGCTCAATATTAAATTTGAATTCAGGGATCACACAGCGATTGGCAGCACCTGCCATCGTGGGTAACATGGCTGTGAAACCAGCATAGCGTCCAAAGACTTCGAGTACGAGGATACGCTCATGCGAGCCTGCAATGGTGCGCAGGCTGTTTGTCAGCGAGATGGTCCTGGTTACACAAGTGCTGAAGCCGATGCAATAATCGGTACCAGGCACATCATTATCCATGGTCTTTGGAATGGCAATGACCTTACAACCCTCTTGATACAGCCGCACACCATAACTTAACGTATCGTCACCCCCGATGGGAATGAGCGAATCAATGCCCAGGTAATCAAGATTCTTGAGTACTTCCGGCGTTAGATCGTTCTTTTCTTCGGAATACTGATCGCGCAGGTGAAGTGGAACACTCGACTTTTTAACCGAACTTGGCTTGGTACGCGAAGTATGCAGGAACGTACCGCCCGTCCGTCCAGCACGATTTACGATCTCCTCAGTCAGGAATTGGTAGTTGTTGCTATTATCCGCGTTCTTGTCGCGAATAATATCCACCAACCCTGCCCAACCACGACGAATACCTACTACTTTATACCCCTCTCGCAATGCGCGAATGGTTACGGCACGAATGGCCGGATTCAATCCCGGCACGTCGCCGCCGCCTGTTAAAATACCAATGACACCTTTCACTTTTGTGGACATGGCAACCTCGTATGTTTTTTGTAAATTATACGCCTGCACTCAAAAGCTGACCATAAAAAGCCGATCAGCCCTCTCCCAATTCTGGTATCGGTTCGACAGGCGTGCGATGCGCGATGAAGTTCTCAACCCAGAAAACAATGAGTGCCAGCCAGACAATACCAAACCCTATGAAGCGTGTGGAATCGAAGGGCTCCTTGTAAAGAAACACACCGATGAGAAACTGGATGGTCGGCGCAAAATATTGCAGCACACCGATCATATTCAGCGGGATCTGTTTTGCAGCTGTAGCAAACATGATCAACGGGATGGTGGTAACAATTCCGCCGCCGATGAGCAAAAAATCCACCATGGGGCCGTCATGCAAAAATGCACCAGTGCCGTTGACCTGGACAAAGCTCAGATAAATCAATGCAATCGGAAATACGATCCCCGTTTCAAGAGTAAGCCCAAAGACCGAACCGAGCGGTGAAAGTTTTTTTACAAAACCATACAAACCGAAGGTTACAGCAAGCGAGAGGGCGATCCATGGCAGGCGGCCGTACGTGATCGTGAGATAGATCACCCCAATGGTAGCCAGGACAACAGGAACCCATTGCATGGGACGTAATTTTTCGCGCAGAAAAAACACTCCCAACAGAACGCTCAACAAGGGATTAATAAAATAACCCAGGCTGGTTTCCACAATGTACCCCGCGTTCACCCCCCAGACATAAATAAGCCAGTTAAGCGAAAGCAATACGCCAGCCACCGCATAAATGCCAAGTACATTCGGTTTAAAAGCCGAAGCGCGAAAATCCTTCCACTGGCTGGTGACAAGGATGTACATCACAAGCAGCAGGAAAGACCAACTGATACGATGCCCTAATAATTGAACGGCAGGCACATTATGAAGCAGTTTCCAGTAAATGGGGAAAAAACCCCACATAG
The DNA here is from genome assembly GCA_035333265.1 of Anaerolineales bacterium. GTDB lineage: Bacteria > Chloroflexota > Anaerolineae > Anaerolineales > Villigracilaceae > Villigracilis. Next base: position 2,627 of record DAOQPR010000235.1, on the reverse strand, counting down.
CATACGCGGCAATACCGCTAAGAATACCTTTATTCATTTTTCTCCTTTGATATCCAAAAATTTATAACACTGGGATAACCTTTTTGTTTCCGTACAGAATCATTGCTCAAAAAAAGGCCTTGCCAGTTGGGCAAGGCCTTAAAAATCGTCGATGCGCTACAACTTTCTCAAATACCATTTCCCTGATACCACCTGACTTACATCGTTGGCAAATTCACTGGCTGTTGCATAGCGGTCAGCAGGGTCTTTTGCCATGGCTTTCGCCACCACTTCCTGCCATACAGAAGGGATATTGGTCTTTACTTTGCGTATGTCAGGTATGGGCAAATCCATATGCGCATTGATCAACCCTGTAGTCGAATTACTGGAAAATGGGAGCTGTCCGGTCAACAAGCGATATAACACAACTCCAAGCGCATAAACATCCGAACGACCATCAACCTTGCCGCCCTGCCCCTGCTCCGGACTCATGTATGCAGGAGTGCCAACCAGCCATTCTCCTTCTTCATCCGTAAATGTCTTCGATTTTGCGATTCCAAAATCGGATAGGAAAGCCTCTCCTGTTACATCAAATAAAATGTTTGAAGGTTTAACATCGCGATGGATGATATTTCTGGCATGAGCGGCATCCAGTGCATCGGAGACACGTTTGAGAATATGAGCAATTTCTGTCAGCTTGATCTCTCCCTGAGCCAGCTTATCCTGCAAACTCCCGCCAGACATGTAACGCATAACGATGTAGGGTTGCGGTCCATGCCAGCCAAAATCATAAATCGGCACAATGGCAGGGTGCTCCAGTGCAGCGATCACCTCAGCTTCCTGGAGGAAGAAATCCTTGTACATCGCCTCCATCGTATGGCTGTACATTAAAACTTTTATGACGATCTGGCGCTGGATATAGGGATCTTTTGCCAGAAAAATAACGCCCATCCCCCCCTGTGTCAGCTCAGATTCGATCTCATAACGTCCTATTTTTGTGATGGTCATTTGTTCACTGCCAGTTGTTTAAATTTTTGCCTTTTAGCGATCAGGCGATTGCAAAACAAACTCCAAAGACTTGGTCGTTGAAAAAAACGGGAATGGGTCTTTATTCCCAATCAATCCGCTGCCGACCTGCAAACCCCGCATCCACCTCATGCCAAAACTGGATGCTCTCCTCATTATATTGCCAACATAGATAAATGATCCTGCCATCTCGCAGAGCCGGGAAATCAATCAACCCGCTGGCAATATCTTTCACCTCAATATTCATATCCTGCAAACGATGGATCAAAACATCCAACCGGTCGAAATCTGGCAACAGTTTACTAAGGGCCGGATTTCCACCATTGCCCGCCGATTTTTCGACAACCGACCAGATCTCTGGCTGATACTCTCGAATCCGTTTGCCAATGTCCACCAACTCCCCCACCATGGGGCGTACAACATCCAGCAAATTATTGGCCTCTCTGGGGGTGTAATGTTTGGGCATTGAGCGAGTATACACCAACCAAAAGTACTAGTCCAATTTTGGAACTTGCAATTAGTTACTAACCATCTCACCGGCAAATTACAAAGAGATTACTGCATGAAGCTTATAAAATTCTGCGCTTTTTTAAAACTAGTCATACCCATATTACCAGGGTTGTCCCTATTAATGACCTTTTGATACCATAGTAACAAGTTACATCTGTCCGCGAAAATCATAAAGAAAATTCAAAACGGCTATAAACAAAAAGCTGCAGTCTAAAGTATGTCAGGTCTTTTTGTTTACAGTGCAAGATTGGCAGTGTATCCTTTTCTCTTCACTGCTGCCACAATCTGTTCATCGGTCAATTTGGTTTCATCATATTCGATCACCATTTCCAGCTTGTGATAACTGGCGTTGACCTCTTTCACGCCGTCGAGGTCATCTTCCAATGACTCGATCTTCATGGCACAGTTGGTACAGCTCATATCAGGAAGTTTGAAGGTTTTCTTGATCATGGAAACTCCGTTTTGGAAAATGGTCTAATGCTCAAACACGATCTGCCCGGTGTACATACCCATCGAACAGGTAAAAAATAATTTTGAACCTAGTTCCTGGGCAGGAATGCTTATCTGGACAGTACCAGACTCTGGCAATAATTGATATACGTTCAAATCAGGGATGACAAAGTCACGCGCACAAGAATAAGTTTTATTGGTGATAAGGTTTAAGGTCAAGGTTTTCCCTGCAGGAGCTTTGAGGACGGCAGGGAAATATCCGTTGTTTTCCACGTTTAGGATGATCTCATCACTCGCGACGGCAGGTTGGGAGGATTCTGCTACAGCGTTGGACTCTGTTTGTGGGGCGAACCAGCCGCGGGTCAGGTTTTGAAGCGAAAGGGGTGAGCCCATCAGGTTGAGTCCGCCATCCAACGTCACGAGTCCCAAGATCAAAACAACGACGGCAACAAATCGCATGAAGAATTTTTCAAGTTTTGAACCAAGTTCGGTGGCAAGATATGCAACGACGAAAAATACCGGGCTAGTGCCAAGCGTGAAGGCAAACATCAATGCGGCGCCCATGAGTACGCTGCCTGTGCCAAGGGCGGTTGCCATCATGGCTTGAGTCACACCGCAGGGGATGAAGATCGTCAGCAAGCCGAGGAAGATCGGTGTGGCGG
>DAOQPR010000234.1:0-5123 GCA_035333265.1 Anaerolineales bacterium | reverse complement strand
TGTCCCCGCCGGTGAGATCGTCACCCCGGCAGATATGGAAGCCTTTCAACAGTTGGGTATGATCCGCCCCGGCCAGCGTTGGGAAGACCTTGCCGCAGCCGCCGCCCTGGTGCTGATCTTTGTAGCCTTTGTGCCCATGTATTTTTACCGCCGACCTCGCTCGGTGGTTATGAATGACCCCAAAAACCTCCTTCTCGTTTGTGTTTTGTTCGTGTTGTTTTTGATCGGCGCACGTTTATTTGCCGGACGTACCCTGCTGCCGTATGGATATCCCATTCAGGCCTATGCCCTGCTTCTCACCGCGCTCTTTGGCATGGAAGTGGGCCTGGTCATCACGATTCCCTTGTGCATACTCGCCGCATTTGGGCTGCCCAACTCCAATGACCTGATGCCATATTATTTGTTCTCATCATTGCTGGGGTTGCTTGCGCTTGGCCCTGCCCGTCGCTTTCTGGGCTTTTTGCGTGCCGGGTTGGCGATCACACTGGCTGGAGCAGGCGCTTTACTTGCTTTTCGCATCCCCCTTATTACACTGGATTGGATAGGCATTTTACAATACGCTGGTGTGATTGCCTTCGCAGGCTTCTCTTCAGCAAGCATTGCACTCTTGCTTCAATTCCTATTGGCCCAAATGTTGGGGTTAACCACAGCTCTGCAGTTACTCGATATTTCAAGGCCAGACTTCCCCCTTTTACAATTTTTCCTGCGCAGTGCGCCAGGAACATATCAACACAGCCTGCAAGTTGCCAACCTGGCGGAACAAGCCGCAGAGAAGATCGGAGCCGACCCGCTTCTCACCAGGGTTGGCGCGCTTTTTCATGATATTGGCAAGGCACTTAACCCCAACTTTTTTATTGAAAATCAGGTGCAGGGTAGTATTAATGCGCATAAGGATGCCAACCCGGAAGAGGTTTCCGCTACCATTGTTCGTCACGTCACCGACGGAATTCAGTTGGCAAAAAAACATAATCTGCCGCGGCGTTTACATGACTTTATTCTTGAACACCATGGCACTCTGATCACCAATTATCAATACAATCAGGCCATGGAGGCGGCAGGCGGGGATGTAACCAAAGTGGATATCGAAAAATTTCGTTATCCTGGCCCGCGCCCTGCATCCCGTGAGACGGCCTTACTCATGTTGGCAGATGCCACCGAAGCCCGCGCCCGCGCCGAGCGCCCTTCCACTGACGACGACTTGCGTGCGCTTGTCACCAGCGTTATTCAAACAGTGCAAAAACATAATCAGCTCGACGATACTCTGCTTACCTTGCGAGACCTTAAACTCATTACTGAGTCTTTTGTCACCACCTTACGCGGCACCTATCATCCACGTATTCAATATCCCAAGGCTACCGTGCCAGACCAGGATACAACCATGCTCGCAACCAAAAAGGAAAAATGATTAACATCGATAACCAAATGGACTTTAGGGATACAGCTTTGCTTGAACGGGCTGCCCGCCTCACACTTGACTCTGTTACGCCTCTCACCGACCTCGGGCCTGAGTGGGCCGAAGGAGACATCACCATCGTCCTGACCGATGACCGCCAATTGCACGAACTGAATCTGGATTACCTCAACGTGGATGCGCCCACCGACGTACTTTCCTTTCCCGCCTCCGAACTGGACCCGGAAACGGGCAGCCTCTATTTGGGCGATATTGCCATCTCGGTGCCGCGTGCCGCACAACAGGCAGAGGCAGGCGGGCACAGTGTGGAAGCTGAGGCGCAATTGCTGGTTGTTCATGGAACCCTGCATTTGCTTGGCTACGATCACAGCACAGACGAGGAAAAAGCCGTCATGTGGGCTGAACAGGCCAAAGTCTTGGAGCGACTCGGTTTATCCCGGATCAAGATCCAGGAGTAAGTGTGAAAGAGTTTTTTAGATCACGTATTCGTTCGTTTCACTATGCATTTCAAGGATGGGGGTATGTTCTGCGAACCCAGCGTAACGCCTGGATCCATAGTGTCATTGCCACGGCTGTTTTCATCGTTGGCCTGTGGCTTCGTCTGCCAGCAAGAGATTGGGCAGTTATCATTTTGACCGCCGCGTTCGTTTTCTCGGCGGAATTTATCAATACTGCCATCGAAGCCGTGGTTGACCTTGCCACGGTCGAGCATCACCCCCTCGCCAAGATCGGCAAGGATGTGGGCGCTGCAGCGGTGTTGGTGGCTGCGTTGGCTGCTGTACTCATCGGGTTGCTGATCCTTGGCCCACCGCTCTGGGGCAAGGTAGGCCAACTGATTGTTGTTCGCTGATTAATGTCTGCACCTCTTACTCGTTACTCATCTCTTATATCTGGAGTATCTCATGACCCTTTCTTTTAAATTTGGCACGGTTGGTTCACCCACAGGCACCCCCAAGAAACCCGGTGGGACGGTGGGCGCGATTGCCTTTAGCAAATCGATCGGTTTGGAAACGCTTGAATTGGGTTGGGTGCAATCGGTACGTGTGAGCGAAGAGACTTGCGCCTTGATCAAAGCCACAAGGGATGAACATGATTTTGCCTTAAGCGTGCATGCGCCATATTTCATCAACTTGAACGCTGAGAAGGAGGAATGGCCCAAGTCGCGCAAGCGCTTAATGGATGCAGCGCACTATGGCTATCTTGCCGGTGCGACGGATATTATTTTCCATCCCGGTTCCTATTTTGGCAGTGACCCTACCGAGGTGTTGAAGGTGGCGATCCCGAGGCTGGAAGGCTGCATAAAAGAATTGCAAAAAAATGGAGACCATGTCACGTTGCGTCCTGAGACCATGGGGAAATCTGCCATGCTTGGTTCGTTTGAAGATGCGCTTGCCATGAGCAAGGCCATGGAGATGGTTCAACCCTGTATCGACTTTGCCCATTTGCACGCCCGCCCCGGCGATGGCTCGATGAACACCTATGACGAATGGTCACGTGTGTTGGAGAAATATGGCAAGACGCTGGGAGCAAAGTCACTCAAGAAATTGCATATTCACCTTTCTGGTATTGATTACGGCCCGAAAGGGGAGAAGAATCACCTCCCACTGGCTGAAGCAGATCTTGACCTAAAAGCCCTGTTCAAAGCATTGAACGAATTCGGTTGCGGTGGCCGCATCCTTTGTGAAAGCCCCATTATGGAAGAAGATGCTTTGATAATGAAGAAAACATGGATGAAAATAAGCGGTGAGAAAGAAAAATAGGACTGGACAAAAACGCCCCTGATTTCTCAGAGGCGTTTTTGTTTGCTATCTTGATTGACTTCTACAACTTACTATTTATTTAATCCTACATTCAACTCAATTAACGGTGAGTCATTCGGGCCCGCGACCAGATTGTCCGCAGAGGCATCGTAGTATCCATCCGCTGCATAAACCAGCGTGAACTCTGTGTTGCGTGGAATTCCTGTGATGGCATAGAATCCCTCTGTGTCAGTTTGAATGTATGTGACTATATATTTATCGTCATAGTTTGCGGCAGCCCATTCGTCATAGGTTGTGCCGGAGGTTAGGACGATCACATATGCACCGGATAGGGCCTTATTGGTGGCAGCATCATAGACCTGTCCAAACACTGTGATGGTATCTTCACTGGGTTGTTGGTTGTTGCCATTATTCCCATTGTTTCCGCTATTGCCACTGCCGCTGCCCACGGTAATATCAGGAGATGAACCGATCGGTTTTTGGCTATCGCCAGCAAAAAGCTCCACATGGTATGTTCCAGCGGGCATGGGGTTGCCTTCATTGGGAAGGTAGGTGCCGAACAGGCCGGTTTCATCCCATTCCCAGGCATAGCTATATTCGCTGACCTTTTCATTGTCTAAATACCAATATTCCACCAGTAGCTCACCATTCGTCATTCCAGAATATTCGAACCCGGTAGCCACACACAGCGTTGAATCTGAATAGGAGCTGACTGTCGTATCAGTCCAGTCACATTTTTCAGATGTGCTTGAAGAGGTATCCAACCATACGAAATTAGCGGCCGCCTCATTTCCACTGCCGGGCTTGCTCACAACACCGGGAATTGTATACGGGCTGGTGTAGGCTCTTCCAGATTGGGCAGCCTGAATCAACGGCTGAGCCAGGTTAACCGGGCGAATGCCATTGAGGAAACCTCCAATGGGAATACAGGTATCGTTTCCATCTACAGACCCGTCCCCGTTGGTATCTTGTATGATACGGCAGTCTGCAACACGGTCCACACCTTCAGCGCCGGAGGAGGCAATAGTGGGCACACCAATGATGCGGCCATTGTTATCCGCAGCAAGACCGCCGGAATTTCCACCTGAAATGGTGGTATCGGTTTTGATCCAGGCACGGTCACCAAGCTGATCCTCGGAAGAGAAACCAGAGACGGTCCCTTTGGTATACGTGATGGTGTTTCCACCGATGGCAGGAAATCCAAAGATGTTGATGTCGTCACCTACATGAATTTCGTCTGAATTGGCAATATCCACATAAGGCAGGTTCAAGCTGTTAATATCGACTGCCGAACCATCCACCGTACTGGTGATTTGAATAATGGCCAGATCAAGGAATCCGTCCACTGCGAGCACCTTTGCCGTATAAGAAGGTACGGCGGGCTTGTCTTCCGAGACAATGATCGCAATGCCGAGGGCATCCGGCTCACTTTCCGGGTCGCCCTGCGAAGCTGGGCTGGCTACATGGGCATTGGTAAGGATCATCCCAGTGGGGGAAAGGATCGTACCGGAGCCGACGTATCCTGGTACGAGTTCTCCTCCTTGGTCAAACAGACCCCAGACCTGCACTGTGGCAGAGATTAACTTAACCCGGGTATTGGAAGATAGTTCATCTGGGGTGGTGGTTGTATTATTCGGCGGCGTTTCTGTTGGGGTGACAGGTTCGACAGTGGGACTCCCGAACTTACATGCCAGCGAAGCAATTACAAGGACGGAAAGAAATACCCAAAAATGTTTGAGGAAGTTTGGTTTCATGGTCTCCTCGTTTCTCTAAAAGTTAATGGACTTAAGGAAGGTATAAAATCTTCCGAGGTCAAGGTCATAGTCGTTTTCATCTGCCTGGAAGGAGACAACAACGGCACGGTCACCAGCAAGATAGATGAGGTCTATGCCGCGCACCACGCTCGGAATTTGAGCATGGGTCAGATCCGGGTTTGATTCGACAAAAACGTA
>DAOQPR010000233.1:0-5135 GCA_035333265.1 Anaerolineales bacterium | reverse complement strand
TAAACCCAGAAGTAACCCATCTACAAAACGTAAAGCCATCCAATTACGAAAAGACTCCACCCCTGCCGAACGCAAACTCTGGGCAGTGATTCGTAACGACCAATTGGGAGTCAACTTTAGAAGACAACACGCCATCGGCAGCTATATTCCCGACTTTGTCTGTATTGAAAAGAAGATAATTATCGAACTGGATGGCAGTCAACACTTGGAACAGGAAGAATACGACGAAGAGCGAACCAAATACTTAAACTCCCTGGGTTATAAGGTTATCCGCTTTTGGAACAAGGATGTGATGAAAAATATGGACGGCGTTATCCTCGCCATCCTTCACGCGATGGAAGATGAAGCCAGAAAAGAATAATTTTCGCCTGGTATATTGAGCTTGCTGAAACCCTGTCAATAAAAAATCGCCCTTACTGTTAAGGGCGATTTCCATAGGTGGAACGTAACTCTTCCAATAGCTCCTCACGGATGCGCTGAATAGCCGTGATGTTTTCAGTTTCGCCCAACCAGACGAGCCCTTCACCAAGCGAAGAGAAGGCCATGTGGGTTGGCGTGTCATTGTCCACAAGCAGGTTGAGGGTTTCGATGAAAATTTCAAGCCCCTTCTTGGTTGTTAGGAATACGGAAGGTTCCAATTGAAAGCCCGTCTTCTTCAAGTCTTTCATGCTTTTGATGAAAAACCTCATGCCCTCTTCGTCAGTTTCAAGGTCGCCTAATAGGTTATCCACAATAAATTTTACTCTAGGCCTGTTTTCTGGTTTATGTTCTGGTTTTGAAAATGGACTAAAAATATCGCTGAACGTACAATGGCCATATGTGACAAGGAAGAAAATTTTCAGGTCTGTATCAAGACGATAGGCGTACGGCATAATGAATGTCTGCTCCATGGGTGTGTTGTTGTATAACAGAGTGAATCAAGTATAACAGGCGTTGAAAGTGATCCGTTTGGGTATGTGAACTGCAATGAACTATTTCTCCGCCATCGGGGAATCAGCACAGCCATCGCTTCGAAAGCGGGAGGGAGTTTTATCGGCCAGCACTTCCTTTCCACAACAGGGAAATTGAAAGACTTCAAGATAATCTTCCTGTGGGCCGAGGTTGCGGATCGAGATCGCCTCCTGCGGGTGCCATTTTCCGCCAAGGTCAAGGAAATTTAACAAGCTGCTTAGTTCTTCGTCCAATGCCATGACAGTCGTGCTGAATTTCAAAAGTTTATCTTTCGAGAGTTTTTCGCGCTGCTTTTCAAGTTCTTCCTTTCGTTGATTCAAATATGGGCGGATATAGTTCTGTAACAAAGTATCCCGGATCGATAAATACTTTTGGCGGGTCTGTTTTTCATCCAGGCTTTCTTTTTCAGCCTTAAGGCTGGCCTGAATGAAATCCTTATGAAGAGGCAATACTTTTGTGCTTTTTTCGTCTGAAGTCTTTAGCCATTGGCTGGCTTGTGTCAACTCCGACCCGGAAAGAAGGTAGGACATGTCTTGATTGTATGTATTCCACTCCAGTGCCTTGATCAGCAACCTGGTATGGGTTTTGATGTAATCCAGGTCAGTATCCAACGCGGAGAGCAGGGTCATGAACGATTTCTCGAAATCGGCCTCCACGTTGAAGTAGATCCAGTTATGAATGGAAACCGCCTCAGGCATCTCCGCCTTGCCTGGTTCCCGAACCAGAAGCGGGACAAAACGTTTATTATGTTTAACGGCGTGTTCAATTTCCATTCTGCAGGGCTTCGAAGCCAGAGAGTCAGGGCTTATAATAAAAATGAAATTTTCCGCGGCTTCGATCCCATCATAAATTTCACGAAGCCATTTTGCCGTCGGCGGAATATCCTCCCAATCCACCCATACATCCCTTTTTTCATCAGTCAGGGCTTTCTGTAGTTTTTGGACGAAGATCTTGTCCTTTCGTGAATAACTAATAAATGCCTGGGACATGGGCTTGCTCCTCTTTAGATATTTCGATGTATTTCATTTTACAATATCTTACCCAGAATACAATCCATGCTGATTTTGGAAATATGTATGGTTGTGAAGAATAACAAAGCATGAGTTTCGACTGATTGAATTTTACTCATGCAGAATCTTGGAGGCCGAGATGCCCAGAACCACAAATAAAATGAAGACAAAAGAGACAAACCCTGATTATGTTCGAATGTACTATGAACATCAATATGACCGGATAAAACGCCATTTTGGCTTACTACTTCTTTTTACTCTGAATATTGTCGGCGTTTCGACTATCTAACTCATATCAAGGAGGCTGAGACTCATGAGTATTCGATTGGGTGCCTACGAGATCTTTTCTCGAATTGTTCCGGGTGGGCTATATATTGCGGCCGCCTGCCACTTATTGGTGATTCTTGGGCTCTTAAAGATCGACCTGGCATTTATCAATGACCTTTCGTTGGTAATTTCCATCGGTCTGCTGCTTGGGGCCTACACAATAGGCGGCGCATTTGATCGGCCCGCCCTGGCCTGGTTCCGGATCTTCGTAAAGCGCGGCATTCACTTGCGCATCTTCACAAAATTTGCTCAGAGCCTGCGCGCCCGTTGGCAGGTCGAATTTACGGGTGATGATTGGCCGATTCTGCTGGCATTGATCCGTACTCGCGATCTGGAGCTGGCCGCGGAGATCGACCGTCATAATGCTGTCTCCATCATGCTGCGCAACGTCAGCCTGGGGCTAATGCTCCTGGGAGCCAACAGCCTGATCCAGGCTTTGCTCACCCGTCAATGGGCATACTTGTTGGCCATGCTTGGTATGGTGGGCATTTCTCTGCTGGTAATTAAAGAGGCCCTGAAGTTTCGTGAAATGTTCTACGAAACCATCTATCAAACCATTCTGGCCTATCGTATCGACCTGGAAGCCATTGTTAGACCCATCAAATCTCGTAAAGTAAAGTGATAATAGGATTGTAGATCATGCAAAACCCGATGACATTATCCCTCTGTTTAATTGGCACCGTAATGACTGCCTTTGTTTTACTTGTTTCGTTGGGCATTCGTGTCGTTCATGAAGATACCCGTCTGGCCGTTTACCGTCTGGGACGTTATATCGGGGATAAAGGGCCGGGGCTTGTATTTCTCATTCCAATCATAGACGTTGGCCGGGTAAAGAAATTGGGGGAACCGGTGGCCTCTTCTCCCAGCCTTCGGCTGGTTGGCGCAGCAGGAGAAACCCTTAGCCCCGTTTTTCGCGACGGAAAAGTACTTTTACCAAGCGGAGAATGGGATGCGATCAGCCAGACTCCAATTGCAACCGGCCGCCGTGTTCGAGTTGTGCGCATGGTAGTAGAGATTGAAGAGGAATCTTAATCCCGCAAAAGTGGACACCATTCCCGCCTCCCGCATGACGCAGGCTTGAATCTTGCTGCCAGGCCTGGGGCTTCGCTCTCGGTTTGTTGACCGTCAGCTTGTTATATGCCTGGTCTGGCTGACAGCCCAATTGCGAGCGCGAGGCGGAGTGTACGTCATTCAATGATTTACGGAAAATCTGATGGGGAGTATGATACAGAGCGCAAAGCCAAATTCAAAGGAGAATCGCATGGACCTGTCAGAATGGATCGAGTCAAACCGTTCGATGTTCGTTGAACTGAGCAATGAAATATGGGGATATGCCGAATTGGGTTATAAGGAATTCAAATCGTCCAAAACATTGGAGGACGCGCTGGAAGAAGCAGGGTTCAAAATGGAACGCGGGGTGGCCGAAATTCCCACCGCATTTGTGGCAAGTTATGGCAATGCCGACGGGCCAGTGATCGGCATCCTGGGCGAGTTCGATGCCCTGCCAGGCCTGAGTCAGGATTGTGTCCCCTATAGAAAGCCACTGGAAAGCGGCGCACCCGGCCACGGCTGTGGACATAACCTTTTAGGCGTGGCGGGAATTGCAGCCGTGATGGCGATCAAGCAGGCCATTGACTCAGGGGAGGTAAAAGGCATGATCAAATATTATGGCTGCCCGGCGGAAGAGGGAGGCGCAGGCAAATCCTTTATGGCGGTTGGAGGCGTTTTCAACGATGCTGATATTTGCCTCACCTGGCATCCCGATACCTTCAATGGAACGTTGTATGCGAACTTCCTCGCCAATTATCGCGTGACGTTCAAGTTCCGCGGTAAGACGGCGCACGCTGCAATGGATCCATTCAATGGACGAAGCGCTCTCGATGCCGTTGAGTTGATGAATGTGGGCGTCAATTATCTGCGCGAGCACATGATCCCCGATGCCCGCATCCATTATGTGACCATCAACGGCGGCGGCATGGCTCCGAACGTGGTGCCCGATTTTGCCGAGTCGCTGTACAGTGTGCGTGCGCCGAGAACCGACCAGCTCGACGCCTTGTTTGCGCGTGTGAAGGATATTGCCAAAGGTGCGGCGCTAATGACCGGCACCGAGGTGGAGATCACAGTCATTTCGGGCATGTCCAATATGCTGCCAAATGAAACCATCAATGAAGTCTTACATTCGAAATTGACCGAGGTGGGTGCGCCGAAATTTTCTGAGGAAGAACATGCCTTCGCGCGTGAGCTTTCCAAATCGATTCCCGAGGACAGTTTGGAGACAAGTGCGCCGATCTACGGCTTGAATTCCAGCACTGTCGCCGAACTGAAAAAGATCGCCCTGTTTGAGGATATCCTGCCGCCTTTCAAGTCTGAGGTTGTTCTGCCCGGCTCGACGGATGTGGGCGATGTCTCGTGGGTGACGCCTACGGGACAAATTTTCACGGCATGTTGGGCGCTCGGTTCGCCGGGGCATTCCTGGCAGATTGTGGCGCAGGGCAAAATGGGCATCGGTCAGCGCGGCATGTTGTATGCTGGGAAGGTGATGGCTCTGAGCGCGTTGGAATTTATGAAAAATGACGCTCTGCGTGAGAAAGCCGTACAAGAATTCAAACAGAAGCGCGCCGCGGCAAAATATGTCTCGCCCATTCCGCCCGGTACAAAACCACCGCTCAAGATCGGATAGCCCTTCACTGATGTTATTCCCGCCGTCACTCTGGTCGACTGGCGGGATTTTTATATCTGCACGTTCTCAATGTTCTTGTTATGAAAATCTCCTGAAACTCGATTGATTTTCGTTTTTCACCGTGCAATAATGAATGTGCTGTCGTGAAGTCCATTCGAAATTTCTTC
>DAOQPR010000232.1:0-5136 GCA_035333265.1 Anaerolineales bacterium | reverse complement strand
CCAAGTCGAAAATACTCATCGTTGAAGACGACCCCGACGTGGCGGAGATGCTCACTGCATATTTCCGATCCCAGGATTATGATGTATTTACTGTCAATTGGGGCGAGGATGGAGTCCGTTCCTCGTTACAGGTAAATCCTGATCTGGTTATTTTGGATATTCGTCTTCCAGATATCGATGGATACGAAGTAGCCCGTCGTATGCGCGGTGACCGCCGTACAGCGGATATTCCCATTATCTTCCTTACTGAAAAACGTGACCGTGCCGATCGACTTCAAGGTCTTGAGATTGGCGCTGATGACTATATCACCAAGCCTTTCGATGTGCAGGAACTTCGTCTGCGGGTGCGAAATGCTTTAAAACGGGTTAGTCAGGGATCATTAACCAATCCTGTTACTGGTTTGCCTGAAGGGGCATTGGTGGATGAAAAACTTTCAGAAGTACTGGGCAAGGACGGTTCCTCCCTGCTGTATGTATCGCTTGAAAATATGGACGCCTTCCGCGAAGCATATGGTTTCGTTGCTTCCGATGATGTATTGCGGGCAGTGAGCTTGATGGTGGTCAATACGATGCGCGAGTTTAGCCGCCCTGAGGATTTTTTAGGGCATATCAGCAATACGAATTTTATCCTCGTTGTCCCGCCGTCCAACCTGGTGGCCTTAAGCGATAAATTGCGCTCGCGTCTTGACCAGGCAATGGAATATTTCTATCCCATTAAAGATCGAGATCAGATGGCGAAACGGCCTGACCGGTTAACTGCCAGGTTGGTTGATGTTGCTTCTCTCAAGAATCGCCCGGTTGATGTCAATGCGATCAAGGCGGAATTTTTGTCCTCTAAAAAGTAGGTGAACGATTTGCTGATTACGATAGTTATTCCGACATATAACGAAGCGGAGAACCTGCCAAAACTGGTCTCCGCTTTATTTTCGCTTCCTCTCGATATACACATGCTTATCGTGGACGACAACAGCCCGGACGGGACTGGAAACGTTGCGGATGAGCTGGCAGTTAGGAATCCAGGAAAGATCGAGGTTCTTCATCGTCCCGGTAAGATGGGTCTGCGATCGGCATATTTGAACGGGTTTCAGAAAATTCTTGATGGGGATTCCCAGGCCATCGTCCAGATGGATGCGGATTTTTCCCATGATCCTGCTGCACTGGTCGAAATGGCAAAACTTCTTGAAACAAACGAAGTGGTGCTTGGGTCACGTTACACTCCCGGCGGCTCTGTTGACGTGAAATGGCCAGTTTGGCGAAAAGGACTTTCGGCTTTTGGTAATTTTTATGCGCGCAGCATTTTAGGTCTGCCCTTGCATGATGTAACCACCGGATTTCGCATGTGGCGAACCGATGCCTTGAAACAGATGCCATTTGAACGGATCCAATCCAGTGGATATATTTTCCTGGTGGAGATGATCTATCTTGCTCATTGTCTTGAGTTTAAGATCGGCGAAGCTCCAATTTATTTTGCCGACCGCCGTTTTGGAAAATCAAAAATGTCTTTCAAGATCCAAATGGAAGCGGCTATGCGTGTCTGGCAGGTGTGGTGGAATTATCGGGATTTGAAGCGGGCAGGCAAATCTGCCCGGCTGTAACTCTTATATCCCTACCCAAAACCTTCACTCTCTGATAAGATACCGCCCGCAAGCCGATTTTAAAACCTGCCCTCGGCGAACCTGTCGAGGGTTTTTCTGTGCCTGTAACCAATAAGAAAAGAGTAAATTTATGATAGAACGAACCGACCTTCGTAACATTGCCATTATCGCCCATGTAGACCACGGCAAGACCACCCTGGTGGATGGGTTATTGCGTCAGTCGCACACCTTCCGGGATAACCAGCATATTGAAGAACGTGTGATGGATTCCAACGATCTTGAACGTGAGCGTGGTATTACCATCCTTGCCAAGAATACGGCCATCTCCCTGGTTGATCCTGCCACAAATCAGCCGGTCAAGATCAATATCGTCGATACGCCCGGACACGCCGACTTTGGCGGCGAAGTGGAACGTGTTATGAACATGGTGGATGGTGTGCTCCTGTTGGTCGATGCTGCCGAAGGACCTATGCCGCAAACCCGCTTTGTATTGAAAAAGGCGCTTCAGATGGGGCACAAGGCGATTGTGGTCATCAACAAGGTCGACCGTAAGGACGCCGAACCCGACCGCGTGTTGAATGAGACGTTTGATCTTTTTATTGAACTTGGAGCCACGGAAGAGCAAGCGGATTTCCCCGTCATTTATGCGCAGGGTTCCGCTGGCAAGGCGGGTCTTTCCCCAGACCTCGGGCCTGACCTGCAACCGCTATTCGATGTCATCCTCAAGCATATCCCGGCTCCCAAAGTGGATCCTGACGCGCCTTTGCAGTTGCTGGTTACCATGCTCGGCTATGACGATTATCGCGGCGTGACCGCCATTGGGCGTGTTTTTGCGGGTACGATCAAAGCCGGTCAAAAGATGGCGCGCATGAAATTGGATGGAACGATCGCGCCCGAAAGCGCACGCTATCTATATACTTTCAAAGGCTTGAACAAGGTTGAAATTAACGAAGTCAAAGCGGGCGACATTATCACGCTGGCTGGTCTGGAAGGGATTGCCATCGGTGAAACCCTGGCTGACCCTGCAAATCCTGTTGCCCTGCCAACCATCAAAGTGGAGGAACCAACCGTCCGCATGACGTTTGGCGTGAATACTTCTCCGTTTACAGGCAGGGAGGGGAAGTGGGGTACCTCGCGAAAACTGCGCGAGCGTTTATTCGAAGAATTGCGCACCAACGTTTCTTTGCGGGTGGAAGAGACCGAATCGGCGGAGAATTTCCTCGTCTCCGGGCGCGGCGAATTGCATCTGGGAATTTTGATCGAGACCATGCGCCGTGAAGGCTACGAATTCCAGGTCTCGCGCCCGGAGGTTATTTATCATAAGGCGGATGATGGTGTGCTGCTCGAACCGTACGAAGAAGTACACATCGAGACCAGCGCGGAGACCGTCGGCGTTGTCGTGGAAATGCTTGGGAGCAGGCGCGGCAAAATGATGGAGATGCAGGATTCAGGTCAGGGAATGACGCGCATTGTTTACATCGTCCCAACCCGCGGTTTGCTCGGCTTCCGTTATCAATTCCTCACATCCACACGCGGCGCTGGTATCATGCATACCATCTTCAATGGATATGACGAAATGGCCGGGCCTATGGCTTCACGCCCGCGAGGTTCCTTGGTGGCCTGGGAGGCGGGTACGACCACGGCTTACTCCCTCAAAAGCGCGGAGGAACGTGGACAATTATTTATCGGCCCGGGTGTGGAAGTGTATGAAGGCATGGTGGTCGGCGAAAATGCGCGCGGAAGCGACCTGTCTGTTAATGTCTGCAAAAAGAAGCATCTGACCAATATGCGCGCATCCGGCGGCGACATGGAAATCCGCCTCACCCCGCCCCGACAAATGTCCCTTGACGAGGCGATTGAATACCTCTCTGACGACGAACTGCTCGAAGTCACGCCCGAGGCGTTCCGCATTCGAAAGCGTATCTTGAACACGGACGAACGCGGCAAGCAAACGAAGAAGGCGAAAGAACAATTAGGCGAAATCTAAACACAAAGAGCCTTGTGCAACATGCGCAAGGCTCTTTTGATTCTTCGTACCGCAAAATTCTTTTTGCGATTTACTGAAACCCAGTTAACAACTCAACGTGATCGTCTTGCTCTGACTCGACCCCAAGGCATTATAGGCAATGATGTAATATGCCATGCCTTGACCACTTACCAAATTGACCTTTTCCTTGAACTCAGTGGTATCTGCGGGCAACTCAGCGATGATCTCATCATTACGAACAACGCGATAGCCGCTTTCGCCATCCTGGTCGCCCCAGCGGATCACTACTTCAGCTTCATTGGCGGCGAAATCGCAGGCAATATCCCATTTTTGCAAACTCACATTTTGCGGCGGTTCGCCAGTAGCTGTGGGTGGGAGGGTGACAGTCGGAACAGCCGCATAACTCCCCGACGGCGTGACAAATTCTCCCGCCACCCAGCATGGACCTTTATCGGTGGAGACGATCCAATAATTGGGCGGATAAAACCCAATAAGCTCCACGGCAAACCCCGGTTGTATTTGGGTGACTTTTTCGTAATCCACACCTGGGCCGGTACGGCAATTGGTCACATCTTCAAAGCTTGCCAGCGGCTGGGAATAAGTTGGTGTAACCTCTGTGGTGGCCTGAACCTGCTCAACGGTTGGCGAAACGAGTTGCTCAGTTTCAGGGCTGGGTAATGGGGTAATTTCATTGAGTGCAGATTCAACGGTCAGGGCGGCAGCGGTGGCGATGGAGGTATCTGGTTGGCTGGATGTGGCCGGTATATTGCAGGCGGAAAATAGAATGAGCAATGCAGGCAAAAGCGCGGAAAGTTTCTTCATTGAGTCTCCAATGATTGTGAAATTAAGAATGTCCCGAAGATTTTACAACCTTCGGGATATTCTTGGTATCAGTTATTCTCCGTCACCTTCGAGCCAGGTTTCCATGTAGGGCTTTTCCATTTCCAGAGCTTGTTCGGTCAGGTGCAGCGGATGAAAGGTATCCACCATCACTGCCAGTTCCTGAGTTTCGGTTTTGCCGATACTGGCTTCAGTCATGCCAGGCTGCGGACCATGCGGCAGGCCAAAAGGATGCAGGCTGATATCCGAGCGGTCAATGCCTTTACGCGACATGAAATTTCCTTCGGCATAATAGATGACCTCATCCGATTGTACGTTTGAGTGATTGTATGGAGCAGGAATGCCTTCAGGATGATAGTCAAAGAGGCGTGGTACGAAGGAACACACCACGAAGTTATGAGCATCAAAGGTTTGGTGAACAGGCGGCGGTTGATGAATGCGCCCGGTGATTGGTTCAAAATCTTCGATATTGAATATCCACGGGTAGAGATAGCCGTCCCAGCCGACCACATCGTGGGGGTGATAATCAAGGATGTGGCGGGAAATGCGGTCGCGCACTTTAACGCGGACTTCGAATTCACCGCGTTCGGTATGGGTCTCCAATTCTTCAGGGATGCGAATATCCCGTTCGCAGTAGGGAGCATGTTCAAGCAATTGGCCGAAGTGATTGCGGTAACGCTTGGGCGGTTCGATCTGACTGGGATTTTCGATGGT
>DAOQPR010000231.1:0-5162 GCA_035333265.1 Anaerolineales bacterium | reverse complement strand
GGGAACATTTGCCACCCTGATGGATAACACACTCCCAGAAGTAGAACTTCTGGATTCCAAAGTTTTGAACTGGTATGTGCCTCCAACATAAATTGGTGCTTTTCACGATCCAAGCCCGCCTCTATAATGGGCAAAGGAGACAGAGATGAAAAAGATTTTGTTTATTGTTGTATGCTTGAGCCTGTTTGGGTTTTCGGCCTGTATGACCCAAGCCAATACTGAGAATGCGCCCCTACTGCCCACACCATCCCAAGTGGCCATGACCCAGCCTCCCACACTGGACGTGAATCATTTCCTCACGGCGACCATTGTGCCGTTCTACACTCAGGTTCCTTCACCGACCTTCGAAGGGCCGCCCGCGTATGTGACTATTGCCTTGAACATGGGCGCAGGCGGAGCCGGTTTCTCTGCCACCCTATATGCGCAGGAAGTTTACACTGGCCGCACGGTCGGCATCTTTATGTCAGCGGGGATGCACACAGCCTCCTTTCTGCCCACATCCGCTCCATTGGATATGGCCGTCCCAGCACCTGGGACGTATGTCTTTTATGCCCGCCTGACCAACGCTCCCAACGAATATCATTTTGGATATACAGAATGTACCGTCCCTGGCGATTGTGTCGGCAGCCCGCTGGTCGCATTGGATGTTTTACCCAACGAACGCTACTCGGTTCTGATCGCAGACCAGAAGGCGCTCCTGCCAGGCAGCAACGAGCGCGGATTGCCGGTGACGGTTCCCTGGGTAAAATTAAATCCGTGAAAACCCTGCTTATCCCATTAGACATCAATGCCACCAAACCGCTTTATTTGCAAGTGGCCGATTACATTACGGATGCCGCCCGCAGTGGACAGTTAAAACCTGGGCAACGCCTGCCACCCTCCCGATCGCTGGCAGACCAAAATAATGTCCACCGCTCCACCATTATCAATGCCTATGAAGAACTAAAGGCGCGTGGTGTGTTAACCTCCAAGCCTGGCAGCGGAAGCTATATCGAAAAGGGATTAAGTGAAAAGAGCGTGGCGCCTCAAACCATTTCCAAAAGAGATGCGATCCCGCCCGATGAACTCATTGCAGAGATTCGCCGAATGCATTGGGCCGAGGGTGTGATTTCCCTCGGATACGGACCACCGTCAGATGAGTTAATGCCTGTGGAGGATTTTGATCGCAGCCGTCAGCGGGTGTTGAGGCGGGATGGGAAAAAGACCGCAAATTATGAACATCCACAGGGTTATTATCCACTGCGGCAGGCCATCTGTGCTGATCTGGTCAAGCAGGGGATTCAGGCCGAACCGGAAGATGTTGTTATCACTGCGGGAGCATTGGAAGGGGTGTCGCTCGTTACGCGTGCCCTGGCGGCGCCGGGCGATAGCGTGTTGACCGAACTGCCGCAATACTTTGGCAATTGGACGAATTTTTCATACCTTGGCTTGAACGTGCGCGGCTTTGACCTGCTCGAGAACGGGCCGGATTGGACATCGTTGGAAGTGCAATTAAAAGATGCGAATCGTCCGCGCTTTGCCTTTGTGACCGCCGATCATCAAAACCCGCTGGGGACATGTTGGGGTATGCCTGCCCGGCATCGTTTTCTAAAGATGTTGAATCAATACGACCTGCCCGTGGTGGAGGATGCGACCTACCGCGATCTGACCTATGATGGGCTGCCGCATACACCCCTGCGTGCGCTCGACCCGGATGTGATCTATGTGGGCACGTTCTCGCACTCATTGATGCCCGGCTTGCGTATTGGCTTTGTGCTTTGTCATGGACGTTTGCGTGACCATATCGAGCGGCTTAAAGCCATCTCCAGCGGGCCGGGTGAAACGCTCAACCAACGTACGCTAGCCGATTTTCTCTCCACAGGCGAGTACGAGCGTCACCTCGAACGCATCATCCCGGTCTATCGTGCGCGGCGAGATGCCATTCTGAATGCCATGCAAACCTACTTCCCCACCGACCTGCGTTGGACCCAACCCACAGGCGGTTTCTTTGTTTGGGTCTGGCTGCCCGAAAGGATCTCAGCTTTGAATCTATTCTATCGCACCCTTAAGAAAGGAATCACCATTGCCCCAGCGCCCATCTTCTACCCCGGGCCTTGTCCACAAAATGCCTTTCGGCTGGCTTTCTCGCATTATTCCGAAGATGTGATCACCCGCGCCGTAATGGAGATCGGACGGTTGATGGGGTAAAAATGTTGAGACCACCCAGATGTTTATTCTTCGTAAAGTTCCAATGGGAGTCCATCTGGATCTTTAAAAAATACGAACCGTTTCCCTGTACATTCGTCTATCCTGATTTCTTCCGTCTGAATGCCTTTACTTCTTAATTCGGAAAGCGTTTCTTCGATATTTTCCACGACCAACGCCAGGTGACGTAACCCTTTTGCTTCCGGGTAACTTGGCCTTTCGGGGCTGTTTGGAAATGAAAACAATTCTATTTGATATAGCCCGTTTATTTCCAAATCCAATTTATATGAATCACGGGCGGATCGATAGTATTCTGCTTTTATGGTAAAACCCAATCCATTTGTATAAAAATCCTTTGACCTTTGATAGTCAGAGCATATGATTGCGACATGATGAATATTTTTTATTTTCATTTTTTCTCTCTTGGATGCCAATTCGCTTGAAAAGGTCTATTCCCTGAAACAATCTCAGGCGCGTATTCTCCCGGCTCCTTCGGTGTACGTTTTTGGGCTGGGTTCATAGTTTACATCGATAAAATGAAACTTCGCCATCCGGGTATTGAACTGTCTTGATAAACTCCCAACCTAAACGTTCCAGGATGCCTGCCGCTTTGACTGTTGTTGCAGAGATCGCCGTATATCCCTGGTCACGAGCTAATTTCATCCCTGCCTGAACCAAATCTGTGCCAATGCCATGACCACGCTGAGTCTCCACGACATATAAGCCGCCCAATTCAGGTTCATGCTCTGGGAATGTCTCAGTTCCGCTCCCCCGCAGGACAATCGTGCCAACAACCTCATTGGCCTCAAAAGCAACAAGCCGGGTGGGAATACTTGTGCGAGAAATATCTTCAAGAAAATCCTGTGTCATTTCTTCATCGGACATGTCTGCATAGTAATCACTCCATTGGGCGCGAAACCATTTTACCAAGGTAGGAATCGTGTGAAGATGATCTGCAAGGAAACCAATTGTGCTCATGAATTAATACCTTATCTGTTTAACCTTTAGGTATGAGTGGCTTTCCAGAAGCAACTCATGGCTGTGATGTGGAAGTGGAAGCATCACGCCAAAGGAGAATACCCTGTCAGATATTCCATTAAAAAGAGACACACAATGTCTACCTGTCGTCTGCACAATCCCTCCAGCTATAAATTCAGGGTTATCCAACGCCCATGAATTCAACCGATAGGGCAAGTCGATGACATGGAGATTGTTCTCGGAACATTGCCGGGCCAAAGCGGATATTTGATACTTATCTTGTTCGGTGGAAAAAGAGCGCTGTGTGATGGCCATTTGATAGTTATCCATATTTTATACAAGGTATGAATCGTTCAGCGATTTGTATGAGTTGTATATGGGGCGAAGCCGTCCAGTCAGCCAGCCTGGACGGACAGTTCCCGTCGTCAGACACATATCATCCCGGCCCATTCGGGAGGCTTTGTTTGCCTGCTGAATGTAAATAATTTTTATTTTTCCAGTTTTCGAATCGAGACGCGAAGAAAAATGCAGGAACAAAACTTACAATGGTTAATATGATGCCTGTTACGGTCCAGAATAATAATTGTCCCACTGTCATGTCGGTAACTTTCAGAAACTGAAAAAAGGTATAAACACAGTACGGCATGGCAAGGATCGACGTGACGATAACTGGAACATATTTACCGAATATTAACCACTGCACAATGTGAACAATAAGGTGCAATGAGAAAGCCATAAATGCCCCAAACCACCAATGATAAGAGTTGAAATATAGTGAAACATAGGTAATGAACGTAATTATAAAGAATTCATTTAGCACAGCAACTGCAAATGCAGATGTTGAAAAGTGGTCATGGTTTTTGCTTAATGTTTTGTCAATTCGCGGAAACCTTCGTCTTATTTCATCCCGGTTTTTCTGAAGCCACGGCTTGAACATGATGATTTCTTCAAAATCGTGAAACATGAATACGAGAGGCAACAGGGTGATAAGTAGTTTGATATCCATACGAATCTCCGTGATGCGCCTATTTCCTACCAAAAATGATGCCAACCTTCCCAAGTATTTTGGGATGTCGCAACATCGCTGGCAACGGAATCACATCTTGTAAATGCTTACGTTCATAGTGCGCCAGGTTCAATTCTTTTAGAAACTGTTCAAATTCTGATGTCGTTCCATAGTATTTTTCATCGAAAAAATAATCAATGAATGAGAAACTGCCGCCTGTTTTCACAACGCGTAATGCTTCTCGCAATACCAATTTCTTGTCAGCAACAGATTTTACTTCATGGAATGTTAGGTTACTTATCGCCCCATCAAATGCATTATCAGCAAAATCAAGCAATGCTGCATCGCCTTTTTGAAAGCGCACACGGTTTTCTACTTTGACAATCCTGGCATTTTTCTCGCAAACGCCTTTTGAGTATTCCCAATCTGCCCCCCAATAATCAATGCCTGTAACTTCAATGGATTCGTGTCTTTGGGCAAGTGTTACAGCCAAAACCCCATTTCCAGAGCCAATATCAATGAAATCACCTTTCAAACCTTTTCCCAAATAGTGAATGGCAATGTTATAGACTTTTTCTTGGAGTCTTCCGCCGCTTTGGGAAAACATCATGTAAGCATACAGTGGAAATAGAAAACTAATGAAAACAATAACAAACAGAATGGTTGTAACCGCTTTATTGACAGAGCCAAGAGGAATAAAGAGTAGAGCACCCATTCCCAAAGTACATAAACCTAGAAGTAGCAGAATCTTTTTTCGTACCCAATTCCCATAGTCCAATTGCATAATTATTTTCTCTCTTTGCATTTTAGAGGTTGAACGAAGTGCCTAATGGCATATGTCACGACCCATGCAATCTTCACAGGATGCCCACCTGTTCCATTGACCTGGTCAAGTCACCCATTCAGCCAGCCCAGAACGGAAAATCCAGAGAGGAAGGTTGAGGTGGATAAGACTCTTTAGAGTTGAAAAAGGGTTAGTATAAGGTGGTGCGAT
>DAOQPR010000230.1:0-5170 GCA_035333265.1 Anaerolineales bacterium | reverse complement strand
GCAGTTTGTGATACGCCGCCATCATCAACACACCGGTGAATTCACCATGCGCGCCTGCGGCAGGTTGCAACGTCACACCGGCAAAGCCGCTGATCTCTTTGAGCCATTCCTGCATTTCAAACATCAAGGCCAGGTTGCCTTGTACGGTTTCAATGGGCTGTAATGGATGCGTAAATAAAAACCCGGGTAAGCGGCAGGTGTCTTCGTTGATCTTTGGGTTGTACTTCATGGTGCAGGAACCCAAAGGATAAAAGCCGCCATCCACCGAGTAATTGAGGCTGGAGAGCTTCATGTAGTGACGCACTACGTCCACTTCGGCGAGCTCGGGCAGGGGCAGCTCTGAGCGAATTAGATCTTTGGGAGGCAGGGCAGTTTCGGGCACGTCGGAGGCGGGCATGGTGACGCCGCGTCGCCCAGGGGAGGAGAGTTCAAAAATGGTAGGTTCGATTATGTTCGCCATCTTACATCTCCTTCAACAATTCAACGAGCGTGTCAATTTCATCTCTGCTGTTCATTTCGGTCACAGCCACAAGGAGATGATTTTTCATGGTCGGGTAATCGTTGCCGAGGTCGTAACCGCCAAGAATGCCGTTATCCAAAAGATATTGGTTTACTTCGCTGGCAGGCTTGGGTGTTTGCAAAACAAATTCATGGAAGAATGGTTCGTTGAATGGAACCTTGAAACCTTTGATCTTACCCAGTTCACTGGCGGCATAATGCGCCTTTTGATAACAAAGGTTTGCCACTTCCTGCAAGCCCTGCTTGCCCAACGTGGACATATAGATCGAAGCACACAACGCCAGCAACCCTTGATTGGTGCAGATGTTCGATGTGGCGCGTTCACGTTTGATGTGTTGTTCGCGTGCAGTCAGCGTCAGCACATACGAGCGATTCCCGCGCACATCGACGGTTTCACCGATCAGGCGGCCCGCCATTTTATGCACGTACGATTTGCGCGTGGTGAAGAAACCAAGATAGGGCCCGCCATACCAAAGCGGAATGCCAAAGGGCTGGGCTTCACCGACCACAATATCCGCGCCCATGTCGCCGGGAGTTTTGAGCATCAATAAAGCAGTGGGGTTGGCAACCACGCAGACCAGTGCGCCTTTTTCATGCGCGGCATTAATGAGTTTGGTGTAATCGTAGATGCGTCCGAAGAAATCGGGATATTGCACAACGACCAGCATGGTCGATTCGTCGATGTGGGCGATCAACGCCTCGGGGCTTAACTCGGAGTTGGTTGCATCGTCCCCGGCTTCTTCCAAGCCCATGCCTTGTGAGTATGTGCGGATGACTTCGCGGTATTGCGGATGGACGGATGGCGACATAACGATCTTTTTGCGTTTGCCGCGATATTGAGCATACGCAAGGTTGACCGCTTCAGCGGTTGCCGTTGCGCCATCGTAATGCGACGCGTTCGATAATTCCATACCGGTCAGCGACGCCATCAACGATTGATATTCAAAGATGGCTTGCAAGGTGCCTTGTGATATTTCTGGCTGGTAGGGTGTATACGCCGTATAAAATTCGCCGCGCCTGAGCATGTGGTCCACCACGGCTGGGACGTAGTGATGATACGCGCCCGCGCCAAGGAAGGAAACAAGATGCTCGCGTACATTCTCATTGCTGGCAGCCATATCGCCCAGATGAGCGGCGGCTTCCATTTCGGTGAGTGCAGGCGGAAGGTTCAACTTCGGAAAGCGATGTGTGGCAGGTACAGCCTCGAAAAGATCATCAAGCGATTTCACGCCGACGGTCTTCAGCATCGCATCCCGTTCTATGGGGGAAATCGGGATATAGGTCATGATTACTCCGGGTAGGTAGATCGGTAATTTGGTAAATCGGTAAATTGGGTTTTACCAATTTGCCGATTCCCAATTTACCCATGTCCTAACTAATGCGCCCTTCCTTCACAATGCTTTTCATACGCGGCGGCATCCATCAAATCGCCTTCCGCGCCGCCTTCGACCTTGATCATCCACGCCTCGCCGAATGGGTCGGAGTTGATGGTTTCAGGTTTTTCAGAGAGTGCCTTATTCACCGCGCTGACTTTGCCCGCGACAGGAGAATAAATTTCCGATGAAGCTTTCACAGACTCGACCGATGCAATGGCTTTGCCCACAGCCACTTCCTCACCTTCATCCACGAGGATTTCCACGAAGACGATATCGGAAAGCTGATTCTGGGCGTAATCGGTAATGCCTATGGCGCCGCTGGCGGGGTCGAACCATTCATCAGACTGAGCGTACTTGAGATTGGATGGGATGTTCATTATTTAGGTCTCCTGTTTGAGAATTTGGAATCCATCAGCTTGCTGGTAGGGCCAGGAGCAAGCTCCTGGATTCCATAGGGGTATTGGCGAATCAAAAGAGGACGCGGAATAATATTCGCGCGTCCTCTGTAATGGAACCTGAGAGATTAGTTTGGTCTTGTAGTCGCTTCGTCTTGTAGTCATGTAGTCGCATGGTCAAGACCACGAACTACCAGACTATTCGACCACCTGACTACCTGACTAACTTTACACCGTCGGTATCCCTCGCGGGAATTTTCCAGAGTGGGTGGCGGGTGCAGGGTCCTTTTGCCTGAGAGATTCATCTGGTTTCGCCTGTTATCCAGATTTGCACCTTCGGCGCTCAACCGCAATTGCCGACTGAAGTCGGCACTACTGCTTGAGTCTCTTCCCTGCAACCGTTCAATTATTATCCAAATTCTAAGTTTGTCGGGGGGCAGAGTCAAGAGGAAAACGTCATGAAATTTGAAATTACCCCAACAACACTTTTTGCGTCGCCTTGAAGGCCAGGGGTGGAAGTGCATTGCGTTCGAACCATTCCACGGCATCGGCATCATCGGCTGGCTTCATCTCGCCACTGACGATCTCCGCACAATACACGATGATGAAGTCCGCGCCGCGCTCGTGCTCGCGCCCCGAGATGACATCATACACACGCGTGATCTTCACGGTCAGGTTTGTCTCTTCGAGACATTCACGTGCGGCTGCTTCCGCCGGGTCCTCGCCGCCGTTGACAAAGCCCGCAGGTAAAGTCCAAAGTCCGCGAAAAGGTTCATTGGCGCGCTGCACAAGCAAAACACGGCTGCCCTCTTCCACGAGGACAGCCGCGGCAACTTTCGGGTCTTGAAAGTGGATGTAATGACACTGCGGGCAAACCGGTCTTAGCGCGCCAAATTTCTCTTCATAATTAACCATCGAACCACAGCGCGGGCAGAATTTGACGACCAGTTGCGCCATATCTACCGCCACTTGCGCAAGGCAGATTGTCTTATGATGAACATGGCCGCACCGCCAAGGATCACCAGCACAAGGAAGAACAGAGTCCAATTGAAGGGAGGCGCTTCCGACTCAGCCGGAGGCTGGTTGGCTGTTGCCTGAGCCTGATCTTCAGCAGATGGTTCTTGCCCTTCCTTGGCGGTTGGTGTTTCAGCAACACGCGCACCATCGGTTGCAAGTGGAGCCGCTTCCATGGTGGCAGCATCCATTGACATGGCCTCTTCAGTGGCGGCTTCCATCAACGGTGCTTCTGTAGCCGCAGATGATGATTCCATGGGCGCCGCTTCAGCAGCCGGGGCCTGCATGGAGCTATCATCTCCACCGCCACCGCCCATTCCCAGGGCAGGGGCTGGTGCAGCTGCTCCACCGAAGCCAAAGCTGAACATGGGCGTAAGTATGTTGCTTGAGAACGAACACATAAAAAGAATGGCAGCAAAGACTGTGGCAAACCGCAACAACGAATAATTGCGCGGCATGGGTGGTTTGAGCCCCACCATTTGACGGGTCAATGTAAAGTTGCGCGGCGCTTTTCGTTTTGGCAGTCTGCGCAAAATGTTGCGGCTGGCACGAAGGTCATTGATAACGGAAGCAAGTTCCGGGTCCGCTTTGATGCGTGATTCCACTCGCGCAGATTCTGCTGCATCGAGTTGTCCATCCAGATAAGCGGAGAGGGTTTCTATATCTCGAAAATCTTTCATCTTACACTCTCCTCATCCAGACGAAATGAGGCGGGCAAAAGTTCCTCAAAGGAACGTAAACACTCACGTAGTCTTAATCGTGCGCGTGCCAGGCGACTCTTGATGGTGCCCAATGGTACGCGTGAAGCAGCTGCCACTTCGGTGTAGTCCAGGCCTTGAATGTCAGCAAGCACGACCACACTGCGAAATTCAACTGGCAGCGCATCGAGGCAGTGTTGAATGGCATGTTCGAGCTCATCGGCCTCAGCTTGTTGAGAGGGAGTCATATTGGGGTCGGCAAGCCATTTGGGCGAATCCATTTCTTCGCCATCACTGGTTTCAGGTTCAAGCGGGGTGGTGGGACGGCGCTTTTGTCTTCGCAATTCGTCGAGGCAGGCATTGGTGACGGTGCGTAAGATCCACGCTTTGAAGGAGCCGCCGCGAAATGATTTGATGCTCTGAAAGGCGGATATGAAGGCCTCCTGCGCGGCGTCCTGTGCCATGTCGTCGTCACCAAGGATGCGCACGGCTGTATTGAAAACAGCGTCCTGATAATGCAGAATAAGCGTATTGAATGCGTTCAAGTCGCCTTGTTGTGCTGAGTTAATAAGGGCGGTTTCGTCCATGACGATTATTTTACCCTCTCTTTTGTTGGGCCTGTGGTTTGTAATTTACAAAGGGGTGTCAATCTACTATAATCTATTTATGCTGAAGAGAAGATCGTATGCAGGGTTGGTTGGGTTAATACTGGCTTATCCGGTTACGCATTTTCTTGTTCAATATATCCCCAATCCTTTGGTACCGCATGCCAACCTGGCAATGAATATGATCTTCCCGGTGTTGGCGGGCTATTTTTATGGCCCTTTGAGCGGCGCGTTTGCCGGAATGTTGGGAACGGGAATTTCTGCCGTTCTGGTTCCGGACGTTTATGATGCGCTGGCGATTTTGCCGCATACATTCATGGGGCTGGCGGCTGGGATTGCGGGGAATTCTCAAAAACAGTTTTTGGCGGCCTTGTCCATTTTGGTCGGTCATATGTTGAATATTTTATTTTTCTGGCGTTTGGGGGAGTTTGTGATCGAAAATGTTTCCACTCTTATTTTGGGGTTGATCACTGAAACGACTATTGACATGGTTGCGATCATTTTACTGATTGTATTGCTGCAAAAGATATTCTATGTGAATGACGAGCAGAGATGGTGAAGCC
>DAOQPR010000229.1:0-5209 GCA_035333265.1 Anaerolineales bacterium | reverse complement strand
TTTGAATATCGCGAGATCATCAAAGAGATGTCGAAAACTCAGCGTTGTATTGCGCCTGACTACATTGGCTTCGGGCTTTCGGATAAGCCAGCCGATTGGGATTACTTACCCATTCACCATGCCAAACACGTGGAAGATTTTCTCGATAGCCTTAACCTGTACAACATCACATTCGTGTTCAACGATTGGGGCGGACCTCCTGCGATGTCTTATGCCATTAAACATCCTGAGAAAATCAAGAAGATCGTGGTGACCAATAGTTGGTTCTGGCCTGTGGATAATATTCCAAACTTCACGAACTTCAGCGGTATGGCGGGCGGACCTATTGGCAAGTTCTTCACGCTCAACTTCAACATGATTGGTAAGGTCTTATCGAAGGCTGCCTACGGGCCCAAGAAAAAGATGCCCGAAGAAGTGCGCAAACATTACTTCATGCCGCATGAAGAAAAAAGTGCCCGAGTTGGCACCTGGGTCTTCCCACGCGAGATCATCGGTTCGACCCCGTGGCTGAAAACACTGTGGGATCAGCGTGAAAAGATTCAACACATCCCCACCGCCATTGTATGGGGTGATTCAGATATAGCGTTTAAAAAAGGTGAATTGAAGGTATGGACTGATTTGATGCAAAACCACAGCGTCAATGTCTTGCACAAGATCGGTCACTACCCGCCCGAAGAAGCGCCGGAAGAAGTCATCAAGGCATTGAAAGCATGAATCGAACTGCAGAAAAAGCTGTCGCTGCGTATGGCGGCAAAGAACTTTGGACGAAGGCAAAACGCATCGAAGCCGAAGTCAGTGTGCATGGCTGGGCATTCACCCTTAAAGGTCGTCCTTTTTTCAAGCATGCAAAGATCGAAATGGACGTTGCCCGACCGTTTTCAAAACTGACCCCGATCGGTAAGCGGGCAAATATCACCGGAGTTCTTGATGGGCATGACGTGCATCTCGAAGATTCAAACGGCAAGGTCGTTGAAGAACGCAAAGCTGCGCGGCGTTTCTTTCCCGGCGGCAGGCGGCTCTTCCTTTGGGACGATCTGGACATGTCCTATTTTGCCAACTACGCCTTCTGGAACTATTTCACCCTGCCTGTTTTGCTCATGCGTGAAGACATTATTTGGAAGGAGATTCAACCCGGCTGGCTCGAAGCCACCTTTCCAGAAAATATTCCCACCCATAACAAAGTGCAGCGCTTCCGCTTTGACCTGGAAACGGGTCTGCTTCTTCAGCATGATTACACCGCTGACATCATCACCAAACTCGCCACTGCTGCCAATATCGTGCTTGAACACAAACAGGGAAATGGCTTTGTTTACACATCGCGCAGGCTGGTCACTCCACGCTCCCCTTCTGGCAAAGCACTGCCAGGACCAGCACTCATCGATATTACAGTACACAACTTCAACGTCTACTAACAAAACAAGCGCACCCAATCAGGTGCGCCTGTTTTTATTTTCGGTTCCTGTTTTATTATGCAGTCACGCTTTGGTTATATAACTGCTGTTTGATCGAAACAATATCCTGCTCCAAACGGCGGTCGGCGTGAATCTGTTCTTTGATCTTTTCATAAGCAGACATCACAGTGGAGTGGTCACGTCCGCCCAGCACTTCGCCGATCTGCGGGAAGGAGATCTTCGCCTCTTCGCGCAAAAGATACATGGCGATCTGACGGGGTAATGCCACTTCTTTGGTACGGTCACGTCCCAACAGTTTTTCAGAAGTGAGGCCAAATTTGCGGGCAACCAAGTCCACTACGTGAGCGGGTTGAATATCCGCGCGGGAAGGTATGAGGTCAGCCAGAGCTACTTCGACGAGATTCGGCGTGAGGGATGCTCCACTCAAATCGGCGTAGGCAATGATGCGATTGAGAGCGCCTTCCAGTTCACGAATATTGGACTGCACGCGCTGGGCGATGCTTTCGAGAATTTCATCGGAGATGTTGCGTCCGGTCCGCTCGGCTTTGGAACGCAGAATGGCAAGACGGGTTTCGAGGTCGGGCGCTTGAATGTCGGCGGTTAATCCCCACTCAAAACGGGAGCGCAGACGTTCTTCAAGCGTGACCAGCGACTTGGGAGGTCGGTCGGATGAAACGATGATCTGTTTATCCTGTCCATGCAGGGTGTTGAAGGTGTGGAAGAACTCCTCCTGGGTGGATTCCTTCCCGGCGATGAATTGAATATCGTCGATCAGGAGCACGTCGGCCGAACGGTACTTCTCCCGAAAAGCTTGTGTGGTATGAGTTCGGATGGCTGCAATGAGGTCATTGGTGAATTCCTCAGACGAAACATAAAGAACGCTTAACCCGTTGGCATGGCAGGCATTCCCAATGGCATGGAGTAAATGCGTTTTGCCAAGCCCCACCCCCCCATATAAGAAAAGAGGATTGTATGCTCTTGCGGGCTTTTCAGCTACAGCCTGACAAGCAGCATGGGCAAGCCGATTGCCTGAACCAACCACGTATGTATCAAAGGTATAACGCGGATTCAGGGTAACGTGCCGGGCTTTGGGTTCCGGCGGGGTGATCTGTATGGATGAAGAAGCAGGTTCCGGGTCGGGGCGCGAGGCGGAATCTTCCGATTGGGAAACAACAAAGTTTACCGATACCTTGGAATTCAGGGTTTCGATCAATAACCGGTTGACTGTGGTGGCAAGTCTGCTATCGAGCCAGTCACGGGCATAGGCATTGCGTACTCCAACCGTTAAGACCCCATTCTCATATGCAACGGGGCGGGTATCACGTACCCATGTATCAAAGGATGCGCGGGGCATATCCATTTGGAGTTGTGCAATGACGGTTTGCCAGGCGTGCTCAGCGTTCATAGACGTTCCTCAATGTATCTTTCATAATCTTGCGTAATTTGAACTAGCCCGCCTGTTTAGCGGCTTCAAGGGGTATTTCTATATCAATGTAAAATAATCTTACATATTATAGGGATTGCGGATGTTGATCGAAGAGGGCAAACATCCGTTATATCAGCGTGTCCCTATTCTAGCAGAACTCTGCAATTGATAACAGGCGTTCAACCTACGCTTTGTTAAAAAAAAATGTTTTTTTAAGATTTAGGTTTCTTAAAGAATCGTTGTACATAAAACAGACTAAATCATTTGGAAGTAGAACAGGCGTTTCAGCCAATTGCATCCATTAACACACCGTTAACCCCTATATATGGGTATTGAGGCGTTGAATAAGGCTGATATACCGTATTTACCTTAACAAATCTCATGGCGTTAACCTGGCATCCAAAATGAAATGAGACTCTGATTCCTGTGATTCATCCGGCAACACTTCAGCAATGTTGGCATTTATTGTTTGATTCCTCTTGGAACCCAGACAAATACAGTTGTGCCCTTTTCAGGAATAGATGAAATATCAATGTCACCACCGGCTGCACGGGCCCGGGTTTGCATATTGGCCAGCCCATGGCCGATAAATGTATGCTTTTGATCGGTATCAAAGCCTTTTCCATCGTCATGAACCTCCATCAGGGCACGTTCATCTGTGGTCCATAAGGAGATTTGGACTGTTTTTGCCTTGGCATGTTTTGCTGCATTCGCTAAAGCCTCCTGGCAGATATGGAAAAGAGCCAGTGACTGTGTTTGAGTAAGTTCTTTCATATCAGAATCGGGGGATGTAAAACGAACATCTGAAAAGGTATTGGCCCGATATTCAGCGATCAAACGCTTAATACCTGACATCAAACCTTCATTTCCAAGTTGGCGCGGCCTTAGATCCAAAATATAGGCACGAATATCACGAATTGCCTGATTTAAACCATGAATGGCATGGTCTATCTTATCTTTTGTCGACGAAGGGTCTTCATTTATTGTATGTTGTGCGCCTTCGAGAGCCAACCCTACCCCATAAATTGACTGAATAATACCGTCATGCAAGTCCATACCAATACGATTTCGTTCTTCAAGCACAGCCAATCGCCGTGCATTCGCATGTAAACGCGCATTTTCGATTGCAAGCCCGGCCCACGTGCCCACCGCTGTGAGCATTTGAGTATTACGCAATTCAAATGGAGTGGAAGACTTCGTCAAAACGCTCATCACACCCATAAGGTTATCCCCCGAAAGTAAAGGGATACACGCAATCTGCTGGAACCCAGCCTTAACGATTGATTCACGTGTAAAACTTTCATCATTTGCAAGATCATGACTGATCAACGGTTCGCGCATCTCTGCTGCATGACCAATAAACCCATCGCCTATTTTGAAGATATTTCGCGTCCAGAAGGCTTCGGCGGCTTGCCCGCGATGGATAACCATTCGCAGGGTGGTTTTATCCTCTTCCAATAGGAAAATCTCACCTGATTCGACCCGCATATAATTCATCACAAGCCCAAGGGTCTTATTAAGAATCTCGTCGAGTTCCAGGCTGGAGGTCAGAGTGGAGGCGATGCCATTCAACAGAGACATATCCACGTTTCGACGGGTCAGTTCCAGGTCACGTTCCTTCATATGGTCGATCAAATGTGCATTTGTAATGGCCGTGGCGGCATATGTGGCAAGCATTTGAATGATCATTTCATCATCCGCAGAAAATTCATCTGCGTCGATCTTTTCAGTAAGATAGATCTGCCCCAACTGTTTTTCAGTGGTTCGAATTGGAACCCCTAAAAACGAACTCATATGCGGATGATGGTCTGGAAACCCGGATGAACGCGGATGCTCCTGTATGACCGGCACACGTAGAGGCGTCTCAGTGTTCATTAACTCCCCGATCAGCCCTTTCCCCACAGGCGGATGATCAATCCGCTTGATTTCATCCCGGGTCATGCCAACAGCAATGAAATTTTGAAGTTTTCCTTTATCGTCTAAAACTCCCAGGGTAGCATATCGGGCCTGAGCCTGTTCGCAGGCCGTGGAAGCGATACGCTCCAACAACGTTTCCAGCGAAACATCCTTAACCAGTTCCAGGCT
Organism: Anaerolineales bacterium; assembly: GCA_035333265.1. Lineage (GTDB taxonomy): Bacteria > Chloroflexota > Anaerolineae > Anaerolineales > Villigracilaceae > Villigracilis. The sequence continues at coordinate 286 of DAOQPR010000229.1, read as the reverse complement.
GGCGCGATGAAGCGCAAAAAGTCTCTCCTGTAATTGCTCACGAGTTAGTAACATCAAAGACACCTCGTAAACATTATAATTCGCTTTTTGATAGAATTTGCAAGCACGCCAATCCTATACTCGGAAAAACTATGACAACCTCCCGAATCTCCGGCTTTTACAACATGACTTTGGATGAGCGCCGCGCCAAAATTGCGGAAGCGCTCGCGCCTCTTACCCCGCCCGATCTTGGCGCGTGGACCTCAGGCGGAATCTCCGCCGATGCCGCCGACCACATGATCGAAAA
>DAOQPR010000228.1:0-5238 GCA_035333265.1 Anaerolineales bacterium | reverse complement strand
AACGGGTGTCCCAACTCCGGGGGCGTGCTGGGGGTCGAGCGAGTCTAGATCGAGCGAAAGGAAGATGCCATCCACATCGCGGCTGACCCGTTCGATGGCTTTTTCCACGGCATTGACCATCCCGTAGCGATCGATCTGCTCCATACCCATTACCAGCGACCCCGCCTTCTTTAGGTTGGCCTTTTCTCCGTCATCGAGATCACGCGCGCCAATGACGGCGATCTTACCCGGGTCGATCACGGGGATGGCTTCATCCCACAACTGCACAAGACTCTTGTCTCCCAGCCCGGCCAGGATGGCAAGCGACATGCCATGGATGTTGCCGGATGGGGTGGTTTCGGCTGTATTGAAATCACCGTGCGCGTCGATCCAGATGACGCCGATCTTGCGGTTGCGAGCCGCGCCTCGCACCGAGCCGATGGAAAGGCTGTGGTCGCCTCCGAGGATGAGGGGAAAATTCCCCGTCTGTATGGAGGTGGCGACCGCTCCCGCCACGCGGCGCGACATGGGGATGATGCAGTCAAGGTATTTCAGTTTGGGGTTGGTAATCTTGCACATTTCTGCGATGGGTACTTCCACGTTACCCTGGTCGCGGACCTCGTAGCCGATATCTTCAAGTTTTTTCTGTAGGTGGGCGTATCGAATTGCGCTGGGGCCCATATCCACACCGCGGCGGTCGGCACCAAGGTCGATGGGGACTCCGATAATATCGATCTGCATGATGTTCTCCTGAAATTAAAATATCAAATCGTTGTGGGTGAGTAAACGGTGACGCGATTGCGTCCATCCGATTTGGATTGATACAAGGCATGGTCTGCAAAAAGCAGCAAGGCTTCTGCAGAATTGGAGTGGGCAGGAAAGGAGGCGACTCCTGGGGAAAAAGTGCATTTTAATTTCCTGCCAGCATATTCGACTTCCATTTGTTCAAATTGCTGACGGAATATTTCTGCGCGTTCAAAAGAGGATCCCGGGGTGGCGTCTGGCATGAGAATGATGAATTCTTCGCCACCATATCGACAGACGATGTCGCTGCGGCGTGTGTTGTTTGATAAAAATCCGGCCAGCGCCTGCAGGACGATATCCCCGCATTTATGGCCATAAGTATCGTTGAATTGTTTAAAGTGATCCACGTCAAGGATGATCACTGAAAATGGAGTCCCCTCACGGACGGCTTGAGCGAAATCCTTATCCAGCGCCTCTGCAAAAAAGCGGCGGTTGAATACGCCGGTAAGAGGGTCGCGGATGGCTTGCTCCTTGAGTTGATCTTGAAGTTTTTGATTTTCCTCCAGTTTTTCCCGCAGGGATTGATTCAATGATTTGAGTTGGTTTTCGAGTCTCTTCCGCTCGGTGACATCTCTTGCGAGAATGACGCGTCCTTCCAATACATTCATTTTGTTATAGATCGGGGTGATCGTGATTTCCAGTGTATGGACAGGTTCGCCGGGGATCTCGATTTCCTCACGCGAATATTCGGTGAAAAAGAAGCGCTTAAGTAACTGTGGCCAATGGTGGAACACATCGATCGGGTCTTTTCCTATGATCTCATGAAGGGATTTGCCCAATTGTTTCTGTGCAATGGCATTGGCATCCACCATCTGGTCATTCGCATCCACGACGAACACCATCTCCGGAATATGTTCCATGACCGAATCGCGTGCGATCGGGACCAGGTCGAACAGGCGTAAGCCAAAGATACTTGCGACGATCAGGGTGGCGGTTATGTTGAAGAACAAGGGAGTGAGGTCGACCGGCACTGAAAAGATGGGGAGTAACCCCGGCGCGATCTGGTAGATCATGTTGATAAAGAACGGGATGACCACGGCGCCGATCAGGTAAGGAGTTTGCCTTCGGTACATGATCCGCGAGGTAAAGAAGCGCCAGGTTAAAACGCCAATGGCTATCATGTTCAGGATGTAACTTTGAACCAGCTGTACCCAGTACATCGGTCCGCGACTGATGATCAAAGGCCCGCCGGTTTCTGCCGCCAGATGCGTGGATGTGTAATACAGGTGAAACCATTGTTCCGAAAACAGCAGCAGGATCGATGTAGCGGGGATGACCCAGAACAGCAATATCGCCGCCTTGTTTGCCATCCACCCGTCAATTTGGGTGTAGCGCAGGGAGAAAAAGAACCACAAGACTGGTACCGATACGATGCCAATATTTTCGATCTTCAGCCAGAAATGTTTTTCCTCAAGGGAATGAGAAAGCGCGATCATGGCATAAGCGAAAGACCAGATTCCCAGCCCTAATAGGACCTGAGACATTAAACGAATGCCGGTCTTTTGCGGCCTGCGTAAAAGGATTACCGCAATGGCAAAAGCCGCAATTGCATTGGCGATCAAAATGATTGCGAAAATGATCCACTTGAAATCCATTTAGGGAATGTCCGGCGGGCTAGGCGGTACGATAATACCCAACATCCACTGAGTAGACCTGCCCGCGTTTGATCACCTGCTTGATGAGGTTGGTCCCATAACGGTAGCCCATTTGGCGGTAATCGGAAACAGAGAGAATGAGGATATCGGCCTGCTTGCCAACTTCAAGAGATCCTATCGTGTCGGCTCTGCGAATGGCGTGCGCAGAATTGATCGTGGATGCGGCGATGGCTTGAGCGGGTGTCAGTCCCATGTAGCGGCACGCCAATGCCAGTGCAAATTGCATAGACTCGTTCCATGAGGTACCAGGGTTGCAATCGGTTGCCAATGCCAACATTGCATCCGCGGCCAATAATTTTTTCGCAGGAGTGTAATGCCGCTCGGCAAGACCAAATGGAGTACAGGGCAGGGCAACGGCGACAGTGTCAGATTTGCCCAACGCTTCAATATCCGCATCAGACGTGACCACAAGGTGGTCGGCCGACGCAGCTCCCAACTCCGCTGCAAGCGCAGCCCCGCCGAGGTTGTCGAACTCATCAGCGTGGATCTTGAGTGGGAAGCCTAGTGACCTTGCCCGGTCCAGGATCTGACGCGATTGATCGAGAGTGAAGGCTTTTGTCTCACAGAAAACATCCACAAAAGGCAATGCCTTTCGTGGCGCATGAGTCTCCCACCATTCCTTGAGCATGGGCAACATGGTGTTGGTGATTTCATCTGTATACCCTTGAGGATTGTCTTTATATTCAGGGGCAATGGCATGTGCGCCGAGAAAAGTGAATGCCAATTCAAGTGGGCTTTCGTCGCTCAGCGCCAACAAAGCCTTTAGTAATCTTAATTCGGTGGATGTCTGCAAACCATATCCTGTCTTTGCTTCGGCAGTGGTGGTGCCATGCCTGAACATGCGTAATAAACGTGGGCGGGTCTGTGCCATCAAAGTTTCCATGCTGGCTGTTCGTGTCGCTTTGACCGTGGATAAGATCCCACCACCTGCAGCCAGGATATCCAAATAAGGAGTACCCGACATCTTCAACTCAAATTCATTTGCCCGGTCTCCTGCCCAAATAATGTGTGTATGCGGATCGACAAATCCCGGCATGACCACACAATGCCCTGCATCCAGGGTTGGCTCATCGGGGTAAGCGCTTCTAAGTTCTTCTGTGGTTCCTGTTGCGATGATCTTTTCATCGCGCATGACAAGGGCACCATTTTCGATCAGGCCAAGGGAGCCGAGCGCCGTCCCGCGCTGGGGACCGCCTTTCAGTGTAAGAAGTTGGGATGCAGAGTGGATAAGCATATCTACCGCCGGGTTTAAGATGTTAATTGCGAGTCAATTTAACCACAGAAAAGCCGATAAAGGACAGGAATGATGCGAAAACTTTGTGTTTTTTTCGATTCTGGCTGATATTCCCACAAAATTACCCACCTTGCGAATTTGTAATGGCGTATGACCGATTTGGGGGAGTTGCCTTTTTAGACAAAACAAGTAAAATATAAAGCATCGTGAGAAATTATTCTCAGGAAATTCCAAAGAAAGGAGAAATTACCATGTTGTTCTCACCCAAGGAAAAAGGTCAGGGTCTCGTCGAATACGCTTTGATTCTCGTTTTGGTCGCCATCGTTGTTATTGCTGCGTTGATGATCCTCGGCCCCATGATCGGCAACGTGTTCAGCAAGATCAACTCCAGCCTCTCCGGCGTGTAATCGCTTCGCTGAGTATATTGCAAACCATATAACCCACCCCGAAACATGTTTCGGGGTGGGTTCTTTTATACTCTTAACTCTAAGCTTAAATACATTGAATTTCATCCGTTTTTCCTGCAAAATGGATGTACTGGTTTGGGTGTGATTATGGTTGATAAAATTTCATAAAAGGAGGTATTATGCCATGCTGTTTTCGCTGAACGAAAATGGCCAGGGACTGATGGAATATGCATTCATTCTTGTTTTAGTCGCCATCGTTGTCCTGGTGTCCTTACTGATCCTTGGTCCTTTTATTGGAAATGTTTTTAGCAAGATCAACGCGAGCTTATCAGGCATATAACGAATCTCTCAAAAAACCCATGCACCTTTGTAAGGCTAACATTATTGTTAAGGAATCGCAGAATGTCGCACTTGCGTTTTTTGGTAGTCATTGTAAAATAAAGTCAATCTCAGGAAGGCCTCTTGAGAAATTTATAAAGAAAGGAGTAAAAACGCCATGTTGTTCTCACCCAAAGAAAAAGGCCAGGGTCTTGTTGAATATGCTTTGATTCTCGTTTTGGTTGCCATCGTTGTTATCGCGGCTTTGATGATTCTCGGCCCGATCATCGGCAATGTATTCAGCAAAATCAACTCCAGCCTTTCCGGCGTGTAGTTTTGTCAAGGCTCGAATAAAAGTCCTGTCGGGATGACAGGACTTTTTATTTTTTAACGGGTAATGGATGCAAATGAGCATGAGGCCGTAGAGATTTTTTGGGTTTGCTTGTCAATCCATTTGCATTCTCCTCAGGGCTAGTAACCCAATGATATTAAATACCACTGCGGTCAAGGCCACAAAAATAAACCCAAATTGCTGATAGATAATGGCTGCGAGCGATGCGCCTAAGGCACGTCCCAAAGCGTGCCCCGTGACGTTGATGGAAAGCAGGGTTGCCCGCGCTGATGGGACCAATTCCGTTACCATCGGGATGTGACTGACTATGACATACTCGAACGTGATATAGAACAGGAAGAGGCCGATCAGTGCCCCGGTTTGAGTACGGCCGATAAATGGGAGCAAGATTGAGGCGAAGGAGTTGGCGATCAGGCCGATGGCAAGCGCGCGAGGTTTGCCCAACCTGTCTGTGGTCAGGGCTACAAGGCCTTCACCGCTTAATTCCGA
>DAOQPR010000227.1:0-5244 GCA_035333265.1 Anaerolineales bacterium | reverse complement strand
TGCCGGTGAAGATGAATTTCTTGGCCGCACCACCGATATTTATGAGACTCTCATTCCGATGGATTATGTGCTCTCCGAAACCGCGGCAGGCGGCGGAACCCAGGATTTGATTCTCGACAAGGACGGCGCAGGCAGGTTGTATTACCGGCTCGCTTTGCAATACGCGCCCAGAGATCTGAATCTCGATCCGCTGGATATGGGCTTCGTCGTCGAGCGAAAATATGAAGGCGTGGATAACCCCGAAGACGTTTATCAGGATGCGGATGGTGTCTGGCACATCAAGGCCGGTGCTCGCGTACGGGTTACTCTTACGATGGCAGCAGATAACCGCCGTTATCATGTCGCCCTGGTAGACCCATTGCCCGCCGGGTTGGAAATTATCAACCCCGAACTGGCCGTCTCGCAAAGCGTGCCGCAGGACCCAACCAGCCCCAGCTACCAATACGGTTGGTGGTGGTGGAGCACGTGGTATGAACATCAAAATCTGCGCAATGACCGTGCCGAAGCCTTCACGTCATTACTGTGGGACGGCGTGTATGAATACACCTACATCGCCCGTGCGACCACACCCGGGACGTTCGTCGTTCCGCCCGCCAAAGCGGAGGAGATGTACTCCCCCGAAGTCTTTGGCCGCAGCGGCAGTGATTGGGTGATCGTGGAAGAAAAGTAATACAAAAAGGCCGGACAAGAAAATTCTTGTCCGGCCTCCTTATATCCTTCACTATCCTTTTAACTCATTAATCGTCTTGAGAAAGACCTCAACAACATTGGGGTCAAAATGCTTGCCAGATTGAGTGCGGATAAATTCGACGGTTTGTTCCTTCGACCATCCCAGCCGATACGGACGATGGCTGGTTAGTGCATCATACACATCGGCAATGGCAAAGATCCGTGCAGAGAAGGGAATTTCCTCGCCTTTCAAGCCGCGTGGGTAACCAGTGCCATCCCATTTTTCGTGATGGCAGTATGGAATATCGAGGGCTGGGCGCAAGTACTCCACTGAGGAAAGCATATCATAGGCATGTTGCGGATGCTGGCGCATGATGATCCATTCTTCATCGGTCAGGTTGCCCGGTTTCAGCAGGATATGGTCCGGAATACCGATCTTGCCAATATCATGCAGCAAAGCTCCCCGACGAATATGAACGAATTCGGGTCCGCTCAAGCCGAATTTTTTGGCCAATTTCAATGTCAGGTCGGTGACGCGGCGGGTGTGCCCTTCCGTCTCACGATCTCGCAGATCCAGCGCTTTCGACCAGCCTTCAATGGTCTTGTCATACGCAAGAGTCAATTCAAAGTTCGAACGCTCCAGGTTTTCAAAAAGGCGCGAGTTGTCAACGGCAATTGCCGCCTGGCTGGATATGGTTTCAAAGAAATTGAGCCACTCCGCAGTAACCTTCAGAGGAGATCGATTGAACACTTCCAACACGCCCAGGATCTCTCCCTTGGTCACTAATGGATGGGCATAATAGGCTTTGAAATTCTCACCAGCCAACAGTTCGGGTTTGGCGAGCATTCCATTGGCTGAAGAAAGATCCGGCACTGAAATAACCCGCCGTTCCAGGGCAGCCCGTCCGGCAAAACTTTCACCCAAACGAAGCTGTAATGTGTTTTGAAGATTGGTCAAAAACCCACGTCCTGCTACACGTTCAAGCATGTGGGTATGCGGGTTATAAAGCAAAATATTTACAGCATCCACATCGAGTTGCTCGGTAACATAATTGAACAAAATATTAAAGATCACCTGCAAGTCAAAGCTCGATGCGATCACCCTGTCCATGTCGCGCAAAATGGTCAACTGGCGGAGCTGACGATTGGTCTCCTCATGCAGACGAGCACGCTGCAACGAACTCCCGGCAATGTCCGCGATCGCGATCAGCAAATGTTTTTCGCTTTCTGTAAAAACATGCCGGTCTTCATGCCAAACCTGCATGACACCGATCACCCGATCCTGCACACGAATGGGAAGAATAATACCGCTTTGGAATTTCTCTGCCTGATCAGCCATCTCCCGGGCTTCAATGACGAGTGGTTCATTCCGGGCATTCTCCACAATATACAATTCGCCTCTCTCACCCACTCTGCCTGTCAGCCCATCTCCAGGTTTTGTCCTCAGGTCAGTTTTTCCTGATTTAATATACTCACCATCTGCTGTAATCCAGCCATTGGAGACCCAATCATTGCTGGCTTCATCCAATAAGAAGATCAAACCCGCCTGGGCTCCAACCACCTGGGCAGAATAGTTCACGAAGATCGGCACCATATCAGGAATCCCACGCACCTTGCGCAGTGCAGCAGACAGACGTTGCAACGTTTCAAGTTCGCGTAAGCGCTGGCGAGTCTCCTCAAACAACCGGGCATTCTCGATCGAGGATGCGAACTGGGCCGCAATCGTCTCCAACACAGCGCGATGACTTTCGTTATATACATTCGGCAAATAGGACTGGGTTGAGATCATCCCAAATGTCCGGTCGCCATGCCGCATGGGAATTGCCAAAATGGAACGGATATGTTCGGGTTTTCCAAAATGAACGGCTTTTATGTCGCTTCTGGCATGGTAATCATCCACCAGCAATGTCATCCCCTTCGTAATGACCATTCCGCTCAACCCATCTCCATAGGGAATAACGGCTGGTGGATATAGAGCGCCTTCATCACAGCGATACACAGCCAGATAATCTCCCTGCGGGTCATCATCTGCCAGGACGATGACGAAGGCATCGCTTGGCATGACGCGCTGCACCGCATCATGAACACTCGAATAGGTAACACTCGCATCAAAACCCGAGACCAACCAACTCTGACTGGACTGATGCAGCACACTTAATTCCGCCAGGCGTTTTTGCATGTCCTTGAATAGACGGGCATTTTCAATGGAACTGGATGCCTGGGCAGCCAGGGTGGATAAGAAGCGCTCGTCATCATCATCGAAGGCGTTTGGTAATTCACTCTCCACTCCGATCACACCCAACGCATGTTCCCCATTTTGGATCGGCACATACAAACCTGAAAGAATCCCGGGATATGTTTCGATATATCGTGAATCAGCCGGAAGGTTTCCACTTCGTACCGCCACCCCGTGTTGAATCACCCAGCCAGTCATTCCTTCACCCACACGGCTGATCAAATAGTTCATGCGATCGATTTCACCGTCAATGTTCTCTTCATCCAACTCCAATGCCCCATACCCAATGACTTCAACACCATCCCCATCTTCACGCCGAATGCGTACGACAGCATGATCCCAATGCATATGTTTCTTAAGAAGATTAACAATGGTGGAACCGATCGAGTGCGGTTCGATCAAATTGCTTAACGAAAGCCCGCTCTCATACAAAGCCTCCAGGGCAGTCAGGCGGCGTTGAGTTTCCTCGAACAAGCGCGAGCGTTCAAGGATGAAGGCAGCTGAAGTGGCAAATTTAACCAGCAGTCTCAAATTCGCTTCATTAAAAGCCGCTTTCTTTGAGGAATCGAGGGCAATCACCCCAATGATTTGATCCTGGATCATGAGCGGGGCAGCCATCGCACTTTGAATGCTTTTTGCTTCTACGATCTCTCCATCATAGCGAATGGAAGGATCCGCCCGCACATCAGGAAAAATCATGCCGCGTCGCTCATGCATGGCCTGCGCAGAATAGCTGTAATTGGCCGGGAAGGAAAAATCCTGAAGCCTTGGGTCGGAATAACCACTTGTGGCGCGAATCCGCAGATTTCCATTCGGCTCGATCAACATCACGCTGCCTTTATCTGCAGATGGAATCACATGCCGAACAGCTTCAAGCAGACGTTCCAATAACGGTTTGAGATCGAGCGGCTTTGCCAGCGCCTGTGCCAACATGGCTTCGGCTTCCAGTTCACCTTCATATAACTTGCGTTCCGTAATGTCGAGCATCACACCATAAAGCTGGCGTTCCCCCAAATCAGTTTCCACTACCTTCCCTTTATCGGCAATCCAGAGCAATTGCCCATGACGGTTGATAATACGATATTCAAGATCATAAACCTGTCCGGGTTCATCAATACTTAAGTACTCCCGCAATGCCTGCTCACGATCATCAGGATGAAGAAAGCTTTGCCAAAGTTGAACATCGCCATCCAACCATTCCTCCATGGGAATACCGAAGAGGGTTTCGATCTGCGGGCTGACAAAGACCGAAGAACCTTTTCCATCGAGTTTGTCCACATAAACTGCGGCTGGCATTTGCTCCACGAAGGTGCGATATTTTTCCTCACTTACTTGAATCCCCATACTCCTCCGCCCTGCCAATTCCTTTTTCTTGAGCTTCATCAAATAACCAGTGGAAGCAAAATAGCCGAGCCCTGCTTCAACGAGGCTCTTTTCGGTTAGAAGTGGCTTTCCACGATGGGAGCTCACCATAAGGAGCATACCCAATACCTCTTCCCGCCAAATAATGGGCATTGAATACATCTCACCGCGCGGCAAGGTTTCTCCCAGATCTTTCAACCATGCCTCTGGGTTTTGATCGAGAAGAATAGATCTTTCAGGAAGAGCTAACAAGCCAGTTTGGAGGGCAGGCACAAAGCCAGCCTGGCCCTCCTTCTTCATAAAAAGGATGGCCAGGCGCGGTTGGGCCGTGGAGTTCAGCCAGTCAAAAAACACCTGGCATTCATGCCCCGAATTTTTCACCTCTGCAAGTGATTGATGTAAACAGTGTAAAGACTCAAGTATATTGGTTTTCATTAGCTAAATTAAAACTTTCGAAATCACTTTAGGCATCCATTTATTTTCGTAAATCCATGTCAACTGTTGTAACTCTGCAGAAATCGACCTGGGAAAATTCAATAAAAGTTTTCTGGTGTCCTGCTTATATAATGAAACAGACCGGTCGTTCATAGTAATCTTACAACGGTTTGCATAACTATTAATTACAAATCCATTCTGTTCTATGAAGCAGAGGCATGATATCTCCGTAGTTTTCAACAATGATTTCATTTGAGGATACTTAAGTTACCCAAGATGCAGTATGATTCAGGGCTATGACCAGTAAATTAAGAGGAACATGGGATGTTATCGTGGCAGGCGGCGGTGCGGCCGGTTTTTTTGCTGCCATCCGCGCCGCGCAGCTCAACCCCAATTTGCGCATCCTTATTCTTGAAAAAGCCAGCCAGACATTGGGCAAGGTGCTCATTTCAGGCGGAGGTCGCTGCAATGTGACACATGCCTGTTTCGAGCCAGACAAACTCATCACCTACTATCCGCGCGGGGGCAACGAGTTACGCGGT
>DAOQPR010000226.1:0-5285 GCA_035333265.1 Anaerolineales bacterium | reverse complement strand
TTCTTATAAAGAGCTTCTCAAGCCATCCATTGAATTACAAAACAATCTTGTCCAGCTCGGAATGAGCGTTCAAACCCACGCCCTGTATCTAACAGGCTTACGAGTGGCTTTTATGCTCGTTCACCTTATGATCGCGATCATGATCGTGGTGAAAAGACCAAATGAACGAATTACCATCTTTGTTGCCCTCACACTGGTCTTTATGGGCATCACGTTCTGGCCCCCCGCCAACCGAATCGCCACCAACATAGATATCTGGCAATTCCTTCGGTCGGTTGCTCAATTCCTAAGTACTATCTTCTTAATTATTTTCTTTCTGATCTTTCCAGATGGGCATTTCACACCCCGCTGGAGCAGCTTCTATGTTGTTGCGGTTCTGCCACTTCTGGCTGCCGAATATTTTTTCCCAAGCAGCCTGTTGAATCCGCAAAACTGGAATGTACTATTCTCAACCGCTTTATCGCTATGCACACTTGCGATTTTGGTTTACGTGCCTGTCCATCGGTATCGGCACATTTCCAACCCCACCGTTCGCCAGCAGACAAAATGGGTCGTGTACGGCATCTCCATTGCCCTGCTTGGGTTTTTCTTTATAGCATTCCCCTATGACTTCAATTACCCTCAATTACAACTTGGAACTCTTTTTAGTTTGTTTCAAGTAACCGGGTTGATCTTTTTCTTTCTGCTCATTCCACTTTCAATTGGCATTGCCATCTTAAGATTCCGTTTGTGGGATATTGACCCGCTCATCAATCGCACATTGGTGTATGGCGTACTCAGTTTTTTGATCATTGCTTTCTACGCATTCACCGTCGGCATCTTCGCATTCTATTTCCGCAGCAACGAAACAAATCTCATTATTTCATTCATTGCCACAAGCATCATCGCCATTCTCTTTGAACCGCTTCGCCAACGCTTGCAACGTGGGGTGAATCGCCTGATGTACGGCGAACGCGACGACCCAGCCACCGTCCTCACACGATTAAGCCAACGGCTCGACTCCGCCCTCGCACCTGATTCCGTTTTACAAACCATCGTAGAAACTCTCGCCCAAACCTTGAAACTTCCCTACGCCGCCATCTCTTTATTGGATGAAGAACCGCGCTTCATTTCCAGCCCGAGCCTGCCTCCGTCCGAATTAATGCATCTCCCTCTGACCTATCAAACCGAACGCGTCGGCAAACTGACTCTCGCCCCCCGCGCCGCTGGCGAATCCTTCTCTCCTGCCGACATGAACTTGATCAACCTCATCGCACAACAGGCAGGAGTCGCCGCCTACACCCTGCGCCTCAATAACGACCTGCAAAAATCCCGCGAGCGTCTCGTCACCGCACAGGAAGAAGAACGCCGCCGCCTGCGCCGCGACCTGCATGACGGCATCGGACCCACGCTCGCATCGCTCTCGCAACGCATCGACACCGCCACCGAACTCGTCGATATTGACCCTGAAAAAAGCAAGCAATTGCTCAAAGGCCTGAAGGGACAAGTCAAAGAAAGCGTGGCTGAAATCCGCCGCCTCGTCTACGCCCTGCGTCCACCCGTGTTGGATGAGTTTGGGCTGGTCTCTGCCATCCGCGAACACACTGCCCAATACAGCGGACCCAACGGCATGCAGATCACCTTCGACGTGACCGAGCCGCTCCCCGCTCTGCCCGCCGCCGTGGAAGTGGCTGCCTATCGCATTGTGCTCGAAGCCTTTACCAATGTAGTGCGTCACACCCAAGCCACAACCTGCCACATTCAGATCAAGATCGAGAACCAAAATCTTCTGCTCGAAGTTTCAGATAATGGCAGAGGTCTCCCCAAAGATAATCGTGCAGGGGTCGGCTTCACTTCCATGCGTGAACGAGCACAAGAACTTGGCGGCACGTGCGCCATCGAAAACAACCCAGCAGGCGGGGTGACCGTCCACGCCCGGTTGCCATTTAATAACCAAACCTGACAGGTCTATTGAAGGAATAACACCCATGCCTATCAAAGTACTGATCGCTGACGATCATGTTTTTTATCGAGAAGGCGTCCGCGCCTTGTTGAGCAATGTTCCTGATATCGAAGTGGTCGGCGAGGCCAACAACGGCGAAGAAGCCATATCGCATGCCAATGCTTTAAATCCCAACGTCATCCTCATGGACTTGAAAATGCCGGGCATGAACGGCATCGATGCCACGCGCAAAATCCATGAGGCACAGCCAAACATCGGCGTGCTGGTCATCACCATGTTCGATGATGATGACTCGGTCTTCGCTGCCATGCGCGCGGGAGCGCGTGGGTATTTGCTCAAAGATGCAGATAAGGATGAGGTTGTGCGAGCAATCGTCGCCGTGGAAAGAGGCGAAGCGATCTTCAGTCCCGCCATTGCCAGACGTATGATGCAATATTTTTCCGCGCCGTCGGCGGCATCCAATAAAAAAAGTCAGCCCGACGAATTCGCCGAGCTGACCGAACGTGAGTATGAAATTTTAGACCTGATCGCCGATGGCAATAACAACGCGGTTATTGCAAACAAATTATCGTTGAGCATCAAGACCGTGCAGAATTACGTCTCGAGCATTCTCACGAAATTACAGGTGACCGACCGCGCCCAAGCCATAGTCCGCGCGCGAGAAGCAGGGCTGGGCAAAAAGAAATGAGCTACTTGGTATTCTGCGGAAGTTTGGGCAAGGTCTTCAAGTAAGCAAAGATCGCTTTTAATTCATCATCGGTAAGCTTATTGATTTCTTCCAGCGGCATCAATTCTTTGTTGATCTCGTGTCCGCTCGGCGTTACCCCGGTTCGGATGGTTGTGATAAATTGTTCCTCCGTCCAAGCTGACAGTTCGCCGCCCGGTGTAAGGTTTGGCACCAGCGCAGTGACTGACGGGTCGGGATACACGCCGCCTGCCAAGTCCATGCCATGACAATCCTGACAGGCACTCACCCGCAAGCGATATTCGCCATACTCCACGGTAATCCCAGGTTCAACAGTGCTGATGTTATTCTGGTGTGTGACCACTTCCGCGGGCAGGTCGCCAAACATCCCTACAGCAAAGAGGATATATCCCAATGGCTGTGCCTGAAATACACGGGTCTGATGATCCACAGGCGGAACCGTGCGTATATAGGCAATGACCGCGCCCAGGTCTTCATCGCTCATGTATTGGAACGACGGCACAGGCGGCATGAAATTTCCCGTACCGTCCTGACTGACCCCATGCCGAATGGCGCGGACAAAATCCTCATCCGAGTAGATGCTTCCAAGCCCGCCTTCGCCCGAGGTGAGGTTTGCAGAATCTGCCGAAGCGATACCGTCGATATTGATAAACGCTTCGATCCCGCCCAGGTCTGCACCGTGGCAGCCAACGCAGGTGGATTCAACAATATGCTTGCCGCGTTCGATGCTCTGCGCGTCTGTAGGGGCAACGATTCCAGAATCAGGAATTTTGTAGACTTTATTGACTCGCGCACTGCCGACAAAATACAAAACGACGCCTGCAACCAACAGCAATCCGATCAACGCCCCCAGCACGATCCCGATCCATTTGAACACCTTTTTCATTTCTAATTCTCCTTTGGTAATTTATCTTCGGATGAATCCTTCATCCACTTTTCGAGAAACAAAGTAAGTTCTTCCAAACTTTTGAACCCAATACGCGCCTCCTTCTGCGAATCCTGCAAACTGAAACGCCAGTCTCTATGTTCACCTGACATATCACACTCCTCCCAAATCAGCAAAACGAAGTGATGATAAACCGGTACATGTGATCGTTTCAGACCTGGCATGGAACTCCATTTCCTTTTGTGATATTCTTGCATCAGTGTATAACATCATCATTTAGAAATCATTTATTGGAGCAATGTGCCCAAACTCACCCTCCACCTCCTCGGCGGGCTGCACATTCACAGCGCCGAAAATCCCCTCCCTACTTTCATTTCCAACAAGGTTCCTGCCTTGCTGGCATACCTTGCCGTCAATCGCCGTGCTCATAGCCGCGATAAGCTTGCCACGCTTTTGTGGGGCGAAATGTCTGACGCAGATTCGAAAAACAACCTGCGCCAAGCCCTCACCAATCTCCGCAAGATTGCAAACGACGATCTAACCATCACTCGTGACAGCGTTGAACTAGTCGGGGATGTCTTTCTGGATTCAGCGCAATTTGAGCATCTCTTAAATCACGCCTCTTCTTTGGACCCTCAACCTGCTTCTGCTTTGCTGACAGATTCCCTACGCCTATATCAGGGCGATTTTCTTGAAGGCTTTCATGTACGCGAAGCGCCTGCTTTCGAAGATTGGATCCTTTATGAACGATCCCGCTTACGAGAGCTTGCCTTACAAGCGCTTCATGCCCTGACCCAATTCCACACAACCCATGGAAATTTTATTGAAGCCATTAAGTTTGCATCCCGTCTATTAATCTTTGACCCCTGGCGGGAAGAAGCCCATCGTCAACTGATGCTTCTTTATGCAAAAACTGGACAGATGAGTGCAGCGCTCTCTCAATATGAAACCTGCAAAAAGATCCTGGAAAAAGAACTAGGCGTAGAACCATCCTTAGAAACAACGGACTTATATGAGCGTATTCGCTCAACAAGGAGCTCTGTAAGGCAGAATATTCCCGCTACGACAACTGGTTTCGTAGGGCGTAAAGATGAACTTATCTCTTTACGCATAAAACTTGCCAACCCCAACTGCCGTCTCATTACATTAACTGGATTAGGCGGCACAGGGAAGACACGCCTTGCACAAGAAATAGCCCGCCAAAGTGTGGATACATTCATCCATGGTGCCTGGATGATTCCGCTTGCAGCTGTGGATGCTGAAGGCATGCTCGCCACTATTGCCAATGCAATGAACTTTTCATTTACAACCGGTAATCACAAAAAGCAATTGCTTAATTTTTTGCGCAAAAAAGAGCTGCTGCTTGTCCTGGACAACTTTGAACATTTGCTGGAATCGTCCATACTGGTTTCAGAGATTTTGCAGTTTGCCCCCGAAGTGAAAATTCTTGTCACATCACGGGAACGATTGGATATCGACGGTGAATGGGTCGTAGAACTGCCCGGGCTGGAAATTCTGCGCGGCCAATGGGGCGTGGACCACCACCTCGACGATGTTTCCGGTGAGGCGCTCGACGCGCTCGACGCGGCGCAGCAGTTGCCGCGACAGCGAGGCAAAGAAGTCCGCCAGGGACAGCGCGCTGGCCGGTTCGCGGGCCGCCAGCACCCGGGAAACCACCGGATAGCCCTGGCGGGCCGAGCCCATGGCCTTCACCACGTTGCCGAAATAGGAGGGATGCAGGTCGCCGAAGA
>DAOQPR010000225.1:0-5297 GCA_035333265.1 Anaerolineales bacterium | reverse complement strand
GTTGGGGAGACCCGCCGCATCCACCCCGGACCCGCGGCTTGTCACCACGATAAAAGTCTGCTTCGTCACTGTCAGCTGATTCGGCAACTCGGCCATCGGAACAGGGTAATAGGCATCCGCGCCAGGTGTGGCCTCTGGCGTGCAAAATTCCGCCCGGTCATCGTTGACGGCGACATGAAAACCAAGCCACTTTGCCAGGTGGACGACGGCTTTCCCTACATGCCCTGCACCAATTACCAATAGAGTTGGGATTGGAAGAATGGGTTCCACGAACACCTCCACCTGGCCGCCACACACCCCGGGATCGCCGCGTGAAGGGTCAGCCATTGTATATGAAAGGGTTTGCGCCTGGCCGTTTTGAATTGCTTCCAGTGCAGCCTTGATAACACGATTCTCCAACTCGCCGCCGCCCACCGTGCCGGTGAATATCCCATCGGGATAGACCAACATTTTGCTGCCCACATGCCTTGGCGTGGAGCCTTCGCTTTTGATCACCGTGCAAAGCGCAGCTGAGCCATTGTTTTTCTCTAGTTCAAAAAGGGATTGATAGATTGTTTTCACAGGTCAATTATAGCCGTTCAGGAAACATACCGCTCAGTCGAGGATTTGTGGCTTGTTGCCGAGCGGTTGCTGAATTTATTGGTGATTTCGAATACTTGTTTAGACCTCGACCCACTCCATATCTTTAACCAATGGAAAACGGTGTTCCATTCCGTACCGATTCCAATCAGATTTAAAGCAGGACTCTACGCTGACTTCGGGAAGAACATCATCTGCAAGACCATTTTTCACAAAGAATGCATTCCACCCGCCCCGATTACAACCCACCAATCGATATCCGCGAGAATTGGCAAGCTTGGTGAACGCCCGTAGAGACGCACCGCAGTAGTTTTTGTTCTCTTTGTTCGCTGGGTAGCTGCTTGCATCGAAATCCGGTTTGTATGGAATTGTCCATGCCAGGTCCGGGCCAAGCAGATC
This sequence comes from Anaerolineales bacterium, assembly GCA_035333265.1. Lineage (GTDB taxonomy): Bacteria > Chloroflexota > Anaerolineae > Anaerolineales > Villigracilaceae > Villigracilis. The sequence goes on along the minus strand of DAOQPR010000225.1, from coordinate 4,319 downwards.
CTGGTATTCGACAAGCACTACACGTGGGTCGATCACATCAATGGCTTTCCACAGCCAGTAGTCGATCCCATCAATATCGATGGAAAGCAGGTCGATTGAACCTTGCAAGCCATGTTGGGACAACATGGCATTAATATTTTCCGCAGATACAAAAGCAGATTTTAATGTAAGACGGGAACTTGCATTTTGATATTCGAAAAACCGCCGCGCACTGAGGATGCTGTTTTTATCCCCATCCACCATCAACCCGGAGAAACCGTGATTCAGGGTTAGATTGGTGGTGTTGTTTCCATTGATGCCGCCACACCCAATGTCCGCAAATTTTCGGTTTGTAGCGCCAATTAAGGAGAAAATATAAAGAAGGATGCCGTCTTCTCCGGTCTCAGAATATTCATCGAAGTAGATCGATTCAAATTCCAGGGGTTTTTTATGGATTTCTGCAAATTCTCGGTATTTAAGGGATAGTAGAATTTGATTCTGGCGGCTGATGGGGCGTTCCATCCTTCGTAAGGCCGGTTGAAGTATCAACCCGGCTGCCTTCTGCAAAAACCTTTTCATTTCGTCAAACATTTTTGTTTCCTTCCTTTGTAAGTTTCGAAAAGACAAAATCAATGGATTTTGCATTACCCTGAATATTGATCAACTTTCCAACAGACCTAATACTGTTGGTAACAATTGCTTTTTTCTTGAGACCACCCCCACAGCGTCGAGAGTTCCATCTTGCATAGGTGGGTAGGGCAGGTCGTCCAAAATAGGGGGTGGGTTGGAAGAGAGCAATAACCGACTGGTGCCGCGCACTACATCTGTCACGAGCAGCATGACGAAATCCAGTCCGCGTTTGTCACGCAGGTCATTTAATGCAGTTTGCAAGGCGTTGAGGTGCTCAGACAGTTGCAGCAGGTCGGTCACTTCTGCCTGGGCCACTGCGAACTTGAAGCCTCCGCTTTCAAAAGGTTTGATGTCAGTACTGACAACTTCCTCGGGTTTGCGGTTCGAGAGTCCTGCTCCGGCTGAGAGCACAGCTTTCCCATAGGATTCAATTGTCTCGCCTTTAAGAGGGCTGTTGCCAACAAAAGCCCAACGCGCCAGCCGTTCTGCGGCGTTTTTATCTCGTGCCGTCGTTGTGGGAGAGGTTAGGATCAGTGTATCAGATAAAAGTCCGGCGAGAAGCGCGCCAGCGAGAGGCGGCGGCATGGAGAGACCTGCTTCTGCCGTCTGTTCTGTGACGAGAGTGGAGGTTGATCCTACTACATCAACCGTAAAGCGAATGGGTTGGTGGGTGTAGGGATTGCCCAAGCGGTGATGGTCTAGGATCTCTAGTAATTCCGCTTCCTCAAGTGCGGCAATAGCCTGCCGCGGTTCGTTGTGATCCACCAGGATGATCTTAAGCCGCGGTGGGTTCAGGATATTTCGCTGGCGGGCGATGCCGAGATATTGACCTTTTTCGTCGACTACCCAGTAATCATCGATCTCATCGCGCAGAATTCGGTTGAGCGAATCACGAATGTGTGCATTCGCCTGGAATTTGGGCACGTTTGTATCCGCCGCATCCCGGCACTCGGCGGTCATCATTTCCCGCACGGTTGTATCGCCAGGACGTGGGCCGAGTACTTCGCTGAAATATTTGAATAGACTCATCCCGCTGATGATTCCATATGGTGTGCTGTCGTCGTTGACCACTGGGGCAAGCCCTCCAGTTCGGCTGGCGAGTGTCCAGGCTGTGCCGAGTTGGGCATTGGGGCGGATGATGTCCAGGCGTTGCATTACAGACTCGAATCGCGGTGAAGCATCGGTTAAGAGTAGCGGGGCATCCAGCCCCAATGTTTTCAAGACCCAGGACGTTTGGGCGTTAAGTGCTCCAGCGCGTGCGGCAACGGCGTTTACTCCATCCCTTTCGCGCAGCAACCAGGCATATCCCATGGCGGAGGCGATGGAGTCGGTATCGGGGTTAATATGTCCTACAACGTAGGTTTGGTCGAGCATGTCGTTCGTATTCTCCAAAAGAAAAATTTCACCCTGAAAACACAGAGTGCGTATTTGCTGTACAAGGGTGGATTATATCTCGCCTTTTTCCACCATGCTCAAAAAGAGACTGGTGATGACCGGGTCAAAATGTTTGCCGCTTTGTTCCTTGAAGTATTCTACGATCTTTTCCCGCGGCCAGGCTGTATTATACGGGCGGTCATTACTTAGGGCATCCCATACATCTGCTACTGCAAATATCCGTGCAGAGAGTGGAATATCTTTCCCTTTCAGCCCGCGTGGATACCCCGTTCCATCCCATTTTTCGTGATGGCAGTATGGAATTTCAAGAGATCTGTTTAAGAAGGGAATCCGCGATAAGAGTTTATAGGCTGTATCGGGGTGTTGCTCGATGACCTTTCTTTCCTCCGGGGTTAATTTTCCCTTTTTATGCAGGATCTCATCTGGGATGCTGATCTTTCCAATGTCATGCAGGATGGCCCCGCTGCGAATGTCCTCAATAAAATCCTCTTTAAGCCCCATTCGAACTGCCATTTTGAGGGTGTTTTCGGTTACCCTTCGAGAGTGCCCTTCTGTTTCCTTGTCACGTAATTCAAGTGCGCGGGCGAATCCCTCCAGCATTGATTCATACGCTTCTGCCAGTTCCTTTGTCCGCTCCTGCACACGATCTTCCAGCTTGGTGTTGAGTTTGCGTAACTCGCTTTCCAATTCCTTCATTGCCGTAATATCATGCGAAATATAGATTCTCCCGGTCATTTCCTTTTTGGAATTGTAAAGAGGCCAGATGGTCAATTCGTAATAAATATGTTTTCCATTGATCTCAAAGGAGGTCTCTGCTCGTGCATATGAAACATCCGTATACATTTTTATCGGAATTGGAAAGTCTTCAAATACGGCTTTGGCCGATACGCCGATAACCTCGTCGGCTCTTTTGTCCAGCAAATCCAACATTGAAGTATTGATGTCCACCACATTATTTTTCTTGTCAAGAATAACCACCGGATCGACCAAAGCTTCAAATACATTATCCCGGGCAATTGGGGTCACTTTAAATATGCGGAAGCGGAACAGTCCCCATGTCAGAAGCAAGTTTCCAATTGCAATTGTGAATGGCGACGCATCGCGTTGGGAAGCAATGAAGATATCCAACAGGGAGAATGCCGATCCGATCATTGGTAAGGTCAAACCGGCCAGAATGACCAGGGCTTGCCTGCGGTACAGGCTGTGCGGCTGCATCATTTTTCGAACGAGGATCAAGCAACCTGTTAGAAAAATGAAATATATATAGATCGTATAAATAATAAAGACCGGGGAATAATCATAGATTAATGCGGGAAAAAACCCGCGATTGATCAGCCTTGGGTTCACATAGATCAGGTCGTGGTATCCCTCGGTTAAGCTCAGAATGGAAAATAAAAACGGAAAGATCAGAGTAAGGGCAAAAAGTCGTTTGTAATTTTTTAGGTCGAACTCAGTATATTGGATGATAAAAACCGGAAAGGCAATGATGGCCAGACTGCCAACCACTCCTTGATAACTTTCCCAAAATAATTTCATATTTAGGCTGGGAGATACAGTCTCTAAAATCGTCCCAACCATATAAAGGGTTTGGCCAGAAGCATACCAAAAGAAGGCCGTGGCACTTCTTGCTTTTCTCCATGTCCAGACATAAAAAAGCAATCCCAGGGATATCCCCAAAGACGCGGCATAGGGAATTAAATTAAGGATGAATTTATCGGTCATGGCGGTAATGGTTGCAGCAACGGAAATACAAACCAGCAGGAAAAGGTCTATTCACAGACGCACATTATATCCCCTCTTATTAACCGGATATAAAGCCATTTTAAAAAAGACGCGAACAATGAATTGCCCGCGTCTTTCCCGTGCCTGTCTTGTTTCAATTTACTGAAGCTTTATCGCCTTCCAAACTCTCTCCGGCGTGGTCGGGTTCACATCCACGTTGACGCCGATCGCATCCAGGATGGCATTTCCAACCGCCGGAGCGACACCGTCCATCGGAATTTCAGCGACTGCTTTGACTCCGAAAGGATGACTCGGCTCGAACGTCTCTACAAAGATGGTTTCCAATTCTGGCATCTCATCGGCGCGGAAGATGTGATAGCGATCCAAATCGCGCTCGTAAGCGACGCCTTTATCATCATATCGCATCTCTTCATTGACGGCATATCCCAACGCCTGTGTCATGCCGCCTTCGATCTGTCCCGAAGCCGTGAGCGGATTGACGATCACGGCTTCGGGACAGATACGGTGGATCGCCTAGTAATGGCAGTCGACTCGGGCGTGATCGTCAATCCGCTCACGGCTTCGGGACAGAT
>DAOQPR010000224.1:0-5301 GCA_035333265.1 Anaerolineales bacterium | reverse complement strand
TGAAAAACATGCTGATCTTCTTTCGGTTGAACGGGCAACATCAATTCTGTATTCTTTAAAAGTTCAAGGTAAAGGTTCGCATGTTCCCTGCGTTGGGCATTCCATGCATCCAGATGGCGAAGTTTGACACGCAGAATGGCTGCTTGTAATTCATCGAGACGGCTGTTCATGCCTTTAACGCTGCTAATGTACCGTTCCTTCCAACCGTATTGGCGTAACAGTTGGATCTTTTCCGCCAGGGCCGGGTTATTTGTCACCACGGCTCCACCATCACCCCCAGCGCCCAGATTCTTCGTTCGATAAAAACTAAATGCAGCTGCATCCCCCCAGGCACCCACCTTGCGTCCCTGATATAACGCGCCATGTGCTTGCGAACAATCCTCAACGACCAAGGGGTGGTTTGAGCGTGCCAGTTCCAAAATGGGTTTCAAATCCACCGGGCAACCATAAAGATGAACCGGCATGATACACCGGGTTTGAGAGGTGATGGAAGCAGACACCGCTTGCGGGTCCATTCCGAAGCGATCAAGTTCTATATCCACAAAAACCGGTTTGGCCCCCGCCCTTTCGACGGCAGCCACCGTCGCCACTGCCGTATGCGATGGAACGATCACCTCATCCCCCGCACTGATATCACAAGATCTTAGCGCCAGTTCAATGGCATCCGTTCCTGATGCCACCCCAATGGCATGGCCTGTCTCACAATACCGGGCAAACTCATTCTCAAATTCTGTGACCTCACGCCCCAAAATGTACGTACCGGATTCGATCACACCCGCAATGGCTTCATCCAATTCTGCTCGAATGGAATGATATTGTTTTTGCAAATCCACAACGGGGATCATTTCCATGCTATATGTAATGGTCCTTGTATTGGGTAAAATATTCAAACAGGGAGGTCAGGCCGTCGCGCAAAGATAAACGAGGCTCCCAATTGGTATCCCGGTGAAACAAATCATAATCTCCGTAATAATCACCGATATCGATCCGTTTGCGAGACTCAGGGTAGGGAACAAGTTCATACCGGCCATGGCCTAACACTTCGATCATCAGGCGGGCCAGGCTCAACAAACTCACGGGTTCTCCGCCAAGATTATAGATCTTGCCGCGCGAGATGGGATGACAGGCACAGACAAGCAGGGCATTCACCACATCGTCCACATGATTCAAGTCACGTAATTGGGAACCATCGCCAAATATTTGAAGCGGTTGATCTTCAAGCAACCGCCGCACCCACCAGCCAACGAAATTCAAACTGTCATCTTTGATGCGCATGCGTGGCCCATACGTGTTGGTCATTCGCAGCACACAGGTGAACATATCGTGCACCCGGTTATAGACAATATGATACATTTCCCCGGCACGTTTACTAACGCCGTTATTATCAAGCGGGGTCAGCAAGTGCCGCTCATCCACAGGCAGATAGGATGGACGGCCATAGACCTGGCGCGTACCCGCATAGACAATCCGAATTGCAGGGTTATAAATTCGACAGACCTCAAGAAGCCTTAACTGTCCAACCGTGTTGACCTGCAGGTCTTTAAAAGGCTCCTTCATACTACCGACATGGCTGGCCTGCCCCGCAAGATTGAACAAATAATTCTGGCCCTCCACCAATTGTTTCATCTCGGAGGCATCGTTGATATCTGCTTCAACCACCTGGACCTCGTCTTTGATATCCTCCATGTTAAAGCGGTTCGCGCCGGAGTCCGGGTCATGGTTATCTACAATGGTGACCTTGGAACCAAGTTCCAATAGATGTCGCGCGAGATTACTACCAATAAATCCAAGCCCGCCTGTGATCAACACATTTTGCCTGAAATACTGATTTTTGATATCCATCAAGTCGTTTTTTCCAGTAGGTGTTTTTTTTCGATGACAAGGGTCTTATATAGACCTGCAAGTTGATAAAGGGAACGCGCGATTCGTGCCGGAACGAAGAATTGAGAGACCCCATATTTCCTTGGGTAATGGCTGACAGCGACCTCAGCAAAGACATATCCGAAATCTTCCATCTTTTTCACCATTTCAAGGCAGATCGCGCCGCTGACACTTTCCAATCGAATCTCATTGATTATTCGACGCGGGATCAAGCGGAAGTCGCAATCCACATCACGGATGCGAATCCCAAACAGGATACTCATCAGATGATGATACATCCTGCCAATTACAATCCGAAACCAGAAATCATGTCGTAATCTTTTATAACCATTCACCGCATCAACGCCATCCTTTAATGCATCGGCCAGCAATACCAATTCCAAAGGATTGTATTGGGCATCCCCATCGGTGTAAAAGATCCAATCTTTCTTGGCAGCGACAAATCCGCTCCGTAAGGCTCCCCCATATCCACGATTTTCCTGAGTAATTACCCGCAGTTCAGGATACCGGGACTTCAATTCATCAAGGATTACAGCCGTGTAATCCGTGCTGCCATCATTTACAACAATGATCTCCATATCATCTGTCAACTGGCGACCTGCAGAACGAGCGGCAGCCACCATACTGGCAATCGTGCCCCCATCGTTGTAGGCTGGGAACACAACGCTGAGGCTCGAGAGTGTATTAAGGCCCTTTTCCCCAGACACCATCAGTCCCTTTTTCTGCCTACCACGTAGATGCTCAGTCCGAATGGCATTCCCGGCCCGGATACCAGGGAAGATTCGCTGGAAAGAATCGTTCTTAATACCTTGTTATATCGATCTACATTGATCGAAAGGTCAGACTGGGTTTCCACGCTCTGAAAAATCCTATCGCCAAGGCGTTTTGCCACCGCAATTGGAAAAAGAAAAGTGTTTGCATAAGAAACATGCTCCACCACGAAACCTGATCTTTTCAACAAATCGCTGATCCGTTTTTTTGTATATCTACGGACCGTATGCACTCGTTCGTCATGCCGTCCCCTCAGCCAGTCATACGCTGGCAGGCGTAAAAGGACCTTACCCAAGGGTTTCAATACGCGGGCAAATTCATTCATGGCTGCATAGTCACTGGCTACAGCGCGCACGTATAAAACATCAAAACTGGTGACAAGGTCAAAAGAGGCAGAGACAAGCGGCAGGTCCGCCACTGAAGCGCGCACGATGCGAGTTGCGCCCCGTTTGCGGCAAAATCCCAATGCCTCAGAAAACAGGTCAACACCGGTCACTTCGCCGAAATCGGCCAGATAGGTTGTCATAGCCGCGCCCGTACCACAACCGGCATCCAATATTTTCAAACGGGTTGATGAAGTTATTACCCGGCCTTCAAGTAGCGCACGGGTAATAACCTCCATGCCTTGATACCACCAGTGTCGGTCTTCGACACTATACATGAGATCATATTCACGAGGATCCAATTCACCTCATTCAAGGAACACGATAAGCCAGCAGGATGATGTTATCGCAATCATAGCGATAGTGAAGTTCACCGCCCGGATGCTCATGCACCCAGCGCTGCAGTTCTTCGATGCGGGATGGCGGAGCGATGATGGTTTCACCGGAGACCGGATCAAGCATATCAATCGGGTCTGGGAAGTTCACGACAGCCCGACTCTTGCTAAGAAAATAGGTGGATGGGTGGCTGCCATGAATATAAATACCGTCGCTCAAGAGATATACTTGCAATTCATTGGTTATACTTCCGACTTCAGTTCCAAGATAAGAAGCAAAACGCCCGGCCAGGTCTGAAGCGAACCGGCATTTTCCAGCGTAATCTCCATAGTAGGTCCACAAATTGAAGATGATAAGACTCGCCAGAACAGCAGAAACTGCAAAACGGTAGGCGTTGCGCATGACAGCCCATCCCAGTCCAAGAAAGTCCAATATGGCATCCAGACCCTGGGCCGCAAAAAGCATGGCTACCGGGATCGCCATGAGCATACGGTAAGAGTCTGCCGACGGGGGAGTTGCAAAAATTCCCACGGCAAAGACAGATCCCCATAAATAACCATTTAACAAGAGATAGACCGGGTTTCGAATACGCCAGATCGCAATTCCCAGTCCGGCCATGAACATCACACTGGACACCATACTCATCATTGGTACAGTTGAGCCATAAAAATCCATGGCAGGATAATAGAATAACGATAAAAAGGCATGAACGAACCGCCCTGCAAGAATCTGCAACGGGCCTTGCCCGGTCAGGTCCATGGTGGCTTGAAGCCAGCCAGACTGAAAGGTCCCGCTGCTGTCGATGCGGCTAATAAATTCAGCGGGGCTATTGTATATATAGACCACGGAAGGCAGGATGGAAATTAGAAAACCTCCCCAAAACGCAAAAGCCTGAGAAAGACGTTCCTTGAACCACGCTCTGTAGAAGACTGCCGTGATCAGCATATAGATCAACACCAGCCCCGTGATGATTTGAGAGGTCAGATAAAAGGAGTAATGAATGGCCAGTAAAACACCGCTCAACGCAGTTCGCCAGGATTCACGCTTTTCCAGGCCACTGAGCAGGAAATACAATTCTAGCGGTATCAGCCAGGTATCTTGAATATAAGCCACCGAGGAAATTCGGCTAAAATGGATATGGGAATGAGAAAAGGCAAGCATCACAGCTGCGATCAGAGCGATCCGATATCCGCCAACCCAGCGAGCAAATATATAGATCGCAGGGATCGCCAGCACCCCTCCTACGGCCGGAAGAAAGCGCAACCCAAAAGCATTGACCCCAAAGATCCTCATGGAAAAATTGATTAGCTGCAGGTACAACCCTCCAAAATTTTCCCAAAGGGCAAATGGATTCGACAGTACTCCGTTGGTGGTGAATTGAGCATTCATCCCAACAGAACCCTCATCTCCGTCCAAAACGCGGGGAATATCTCCCAAAAGATAAAATCGCGCCATTGCGGCGAACACCATGATCAATGCCACTGTAATAATTTCGCTTCGATAGGTCTTAAACCATTCTGCCAAAGTACCCATCCCCGCTGTTTCATCATCTTTTGAGAACGCATAAACATAACTAACCCCGCCCAACAACCAGACAGTCACCACAGGAATGTAATTAACCCGTGTATATTGCATGAAAAAATAAGTCGCGATAGTCGCCAAAACCGAAAACAAGGTTCCGGCAAAGATCCAAAATGTCCGCTCATTGAAGATTTGCCTGTTTGCGAGTCGTAGCCAGAAAGGAATCGGACGAATAGCCTGGCTTAAAACAAGAATCCCAACCCCCAAGATCGCCAGAGAGGCATATGGTGGAATAAGGGCATTTTCTACGATGGGTTGCGAAAACACAAGAAATTGACTAAGCAAAAGGACAAATACCCCTAAAAAAGCAACTGGCCGCTGAACTCTTCTAACATCCCCATGTATTTCA
>DAOQPR010000223.1:0-5305 GCA_035333265.1 Anaerolineales bacterium | reverse complement strand
CGTATCTTATTATCTCATTTTAGTGCATAAAACGTACCAAACAAAAATGAAAGTTTATTCATACTTTAATGCCAATACAGGGATCATGGTGGCAGCGCGAAGAGCAGGGTATAAACCGGAAAGCATTCCAATAAATGTGGAAAAAAGTAATACAAAGATGGGCAGCCATGCGGGGGTATATACCGCCACACTGGGTGGAATCCCGCCTTGTTGTGCGGCCTGTTGGGCAAGGTAAACCACAGCCACCACGTTTAACATTTGCCCCAACAACCATCCGACTAAAACTCCACCCAACCCGCCCAGGAAGCCAATCCCTGCCGCCTCTCCCAAAAATATACTTAACACATCCCGGTTTGTTGCGCCGACGGCCTTCATCAAGCCGATCTCACGTGTACGTTCGAGAATGGACATGGCCATGGTGTTCGCAATTCCGATTGCCGCAACCAATAGCGCAATGGCTCCCACCCCGCCAAGGACAACCTGTAAAATCGTGTAAAAGTTATTAATACCTTGCACAAAATCGAGCAAGGTGTTGGCTTGAAAGCCAAGCGCCAGAATCTGGTCGCGGACTTCGAGAGTCTTATCCGCATTTTCCACTTTGACAATGACCTCGGCATAGCCCGTCTTGTTGTAGTTAATACGGGTATTGTTTGCCCATTCATTCATGGATTTGACAAGTTCCAGCGGCAGATACATGGAAAAGTCTGCCTCGGTCCCCGACTCTTTCAAGATGCCCGCTACGCGCAGGCTGTAGTTCTTGCGGATCTCAGCTCCATTTGAGTCGTACTTAATGACCGTAAATTGAATCTGTTGGTCAAAAAGTTCAGGCGGCGGTGGAAGTTCCTGGCCTGGGCGCAGGTTAGGGTCCATAAAGTTTTGGGCGACCATTGGCCCGATCACAACCGTGTTGCGTGAAAGCTGAGTGACACCCTGCTCTGCTTCCAAACCAAAATCCGCCAGATCATTCGTACCAACACCGTATGCCCCTGTAAATCCTATCAACTTTCGATAGGTGATCATCATATTTGCCTGAAGGTATTCGCGTGGAATTACAGATAACACACCCGGAATGGCTCGTAATTCGTCCAGGGCACTGTTCGTAAGCAACTTTATGTCCTGGCTCCCACCGCTTTCAACGACGACTCCGCCGCCCATTCCCCCACCGCCTGCCATGAACATTTCGCCGCCATAGGCCGGCATGACATTGATCAGACTCAGATCGCCAATGCCATAAAGCTGTTCGGTGGCATTCATTTGCAGACCAATGGCAAGCGAAACGAGGATCACCACCGCGCCGGTGCCAATCACTACACCAATGGCCGTCAAGGCAACGCGTGCTTTACGTCGGCTTAAGTTGTTGATAATGAGTCGCACCAGATCCAAAAATTTCATGGCTCAGCCTTTGCCACCGCCGCTGGGAAGCGGCACTTGTTCACCATCCTGCGGAACTTCAAATTCGGGCGAGGAAGCCGGGGGTGTGCTATCCAGGCCTAAAAGTCCAAGAATGAAGCGCCATGCCTTTTGAAGGAAGGACTCTTCAGAAACAGGGATTACTTCCCCGCCTCCACCGCCCGGCATATTTGGGTCAGGCGTCGGCTCAATAAAAGCCTCTTCGACATTCACCTCAAGGGTCTTGTCAATGCTGCGCGGCTGATTGAAGTCATCGGTGTAATCGATATGGACATTCAACGTTGCCTTGCCGGAAACGTCCGGGTAGAACATTGCATCAAGTGTAAAATATCCACCCGCATCAAGATTACCAATCAGGCCCGTACCATTTTCCACAAGGCCATTATTGGAAGTAATTGTGATATTTCCAAGAACCGATGTACGTTTGCCCAGGTTTACCACCTGAATGGGCAATGCCCCAGGCTGACCTGCAAAGAACAAATCAGGCGGACGATAGAAACTAATATCCACATTTGGCAAACCAAACACAAGCAGGGTAATGACCTGTTCATCGTTGACCACTTCACCCTTGGAATTCAAATACGAGAAAGTGATCTTCATTGGGTACGCGCCAGGGTTGGTGGATACATTAACGATCAATTCCTGCGAGGCTTGTACCATTCCACCAGCAGCCAGGTCGCCCAGGGATTGAAGATTTGATGAGCCTACTGGCGCAAAGTTCGAAAACTCACCACTGCCCCCAGACACTCCACCCGGCTGGGGCGTCCCACTCGCCCCCCCCGAACCGCCTCCACCTACGATCATGGTCACACGTTGAGCCTTGTCATTGCCAAGGTTTTGAACAGTCATGACGAGTTTAAACTGCGAGCCGGGTTGCAACGGGTCGACCGTGGTGCCATAGGATGTAATGATCAATTGCCCGCTTCGGACTCCGGTCGGAGTTGCTGTGTAGTAGACGCCTGACCCTGCGCTGCCGCCTCCCTCCACTGAAATCGTAAACGTGAACTTATCCGAATAAGTTGTACCCTTATCATCATAGTATGTCACCGTCGCGTCTATGGTGACTACCGACTTGCCAGACAAAGACTCCTGCGAAACGAAGCGTTGATCTACTGACACCACATCCCCTGAGCCCAGGTTCCCCAACACAATCACACCGCCTGTCTCCAATGGAGCCAGGTCCGCCGACGTAAATGTAACTTGCGCATTATAAGCCGCTGTAGAACCTGCATTCTGAAAATTGATCGAAAATTTAAACGGCTTTTTCGAAGTAATTTCCTTTGCGCTTGCACCGGAGAATGTCACCTGTATCTGTGGGCGCGAAAATGTTGAGACAGAGGTCGCAGTTGGAACAGGAGGAGCTACAGTAAGCACAACCGACCCAGGAGAACCAGAAACCGTAATGATATGCTGACCAATGGAAGTCCCAGCAGGGACGGTCACTCTCAATTCAGTCGCGCTCATAAGAAGCGTTCCCGAAAGTTCAACACCATCCAGGTAAATCTTGGAGGTGGCATCAAAAGCAGGTGTCCCATCTCCTGTTACAGTAATAATCGTAGCCACATCATCTGAAATAGTGCTTGGAGATACGGCAATCACAGCAGCAGATACTGCGAACGGAAAATACGACATCATCAACGCCAAAACCACCCCAAGTATTACAAAGGTTTTCCTTCCAAAAAACATTTATCCTCCGTGTGAAATCTGAAGCGGGTCCAACGCGGCAGATTGATATTCCGCTTCCGAAACCACTTTTCCATCCAACAAAAAGATCTTATTCGTAGCAAACCGTGTCATACGTGGGTCATGCGTCACGACCAATACCGTTCGCCCGGATTTGTGCAAATCTGAAAGCATTTGCATGACGGTGACTCCACTTTGCGTATCCAAATTGCCGGTCGGCTCATCGGCAAAGATAAGCATTGGGTCGTTGACCAATGCACGGGCAACTGCGACGCGTTGTTGCTGCCCGCCAGAAAGTTCGGAGGGTTTATGGTCGCCTCGGTCCGCCAGCCCCACCTGCTCCAATAATTTTTTGGATTTTTCATCCCGCTGAGAGGAGGGAATTCCCGCAAATTGCATAGGGAAGGCCACATTCTCCAAAGCAGACATACTCGATACAAGGTTGAACGATTGAAAAATAAATCCCATCGTCTTACGGCGAAAAAGGGCCAAGGCATTCTCATCCATCTGGTCAATCCGTTCGCCATTGATGGTGATCTCACCAGATGTCGGCCTGTCCAACCCGCCAAGCAGATAAAGCAAACTACTTTTGCCCGAGCCAGAAGGCCCCATCACCACAGTAAACGTCCCTTGTGGAATTTCAATATCCACCCCATCCAGGGCACGGACAATAGTGCCGCCCATCTCATAGTATTTCTGCAGCGCAGAAACGGTAATTAGAGGCTGGGTCATATATTAGAAAAAGGGCCGTTGGATCGCCAGTCCGCTTGCGCTGGAAAGTGCAGCTCCAATTCCTGACTGAAGCAGCAACAAAAGAATGGACACGATCAAAACATTTGCAAAAGCTTTTGTGCGGGGCAAATTATCAGAGAGCCCGAAGCCAATCGCTAAAAGAAGCAGACACCAAAGGAAAAACAGGTCAATACGTGAAAGGACTTGTGCAACGAACGGTGAATTCTCAATAAACCCGGAAAAACCAGGGCTCTGAATGGAATGCCCAGTAATCAGCATGAAGAAGATCCGTAAAATATCGCGCACCAGGAACGGCAGGCTTGCCCAAGCTGTCATGGTCAACGCACCCTGCATTGAGCCGCGTCCGCCAAAGACGGTCGAGCCCAAGTGAAGCAAACCGCCCAGGATCAACCAACCCAACCATAATCCCAGCAAGGCTCCCACCAATGGAATGACATAGGTAAAAACTGGTCCCTGCATGGATTGTTGCGCCTGCATGTAATTATTCTGCATATCCGGCGTCCACCATTCCCAATCCCGGGGAAGCGGCATCTCACCCAACATGGCAGCCTTGGCATTTAAATACCCACTAACAACAAGGCTCAAGATAGTAGACAGGCTCAATGCCAGCATGGGTGTTTGCCAACTGGGGCGCGCCTCTTCTGCAATTGATCCCAGAGTACGCTTCGGCTGAAGCAGAATTTCCAAAATACGAGAGAATTGAATTTTTTTAGACAATTTTGTTTCATTTGTTTGAGTCATAACTTCCTATTCCATCAAAAATTCTAACACGGCTGATGGTTTTGTACCTGAACACTTCATCATAAATTATCACCTTACAAGATTATCAACCATAAAGATTGACCAAAATTTGCGAGAAAATTAGAATTATTTCAATGGAATAATAATTTTAATAACAAGGAGGATAATAATGAATTTATCTTTAACCAAGAGAGAAAGAGAATTATTAGCTCTCATTGCTAGTGGGTACACCAATAAGGAAATATCAAATAAGCTGCAAATTGCAGAAGCAACTGTGGAAAATCATACTCATAATATTTATGCCAAACTTGGTGTAAGTAATCGGGTTCAAGCAACGACGAAAGCTTATCAAATAGGATGTATATATATTAATTACAATTCTGACAACAGCTAATCAAAGTAAATGAAGGGAATCCTTCATGCTAGCTTTGTCTCCATTTACTACAATAAACACATCAAAAGGAGACAATTATGAAAAAGTTATCTACTATCGCAACAATGTTCATTGTTATATTTATAATATTTGGCTCTTTCATGCCTACAAATTCTGTACATGGATGGTGGTATAGTGATTATGCTTCAGTCAAAGTACCTGTAAAACCAACAGGTATTATGGCAGTTGATGCCATTAATTGTACAAGCGCGTCCCTATCATATAGCGGCAAAACATACACAGCTTCCGTCCAAAATCCTCTGTTAAGCAATAGTTGCAATTTCA
>DAOQPR010000222.1:0-5320 GCA_035333265.1 Anaerolineales bacterium | reverse complement strand
CTTGTCCGAAATCGATGAAGCGTTGATTACCGGCCTCATCAAACTCGGCCCGTTTGAGGTCGCGCAGTTGGACAACGATCCGAGTTTTCCGGAAAACGGCAGATTCACACTGGACATGCGAGGTGGACGATGAAACCCATGACCGAAGCCTGCGGATGTTGCGAAGGGATTGAGATCGTAACGCCCGAACCGACCGCGAACGTGATCGTCACTGCCGTAGGCGGTAATCTCTATATCCGCCGCGGCCCAGGGACTCCCTATGACCGTATTGGGGTTTTGGACAAAGGTATGAGCGCCGTTGTCATCAGCAAAGATGTGCTTTCCAAGTGGGTACAAATCCAAATTCCTGATACAGAAGGCGTACTGGGATGGGTATCCTTGCTGACAGATTTTTCCGAAATTCAAGGCGACCTCTCGCAGATTCCCGCCTTCACGTTTACCGACTGGCCTCTACCCGCGTACATTGAAAACTGCACCGAGCATGATTTGCTCATCCTGCCGAATGAACTGTATCTGTATTCCCTCTATACCAACGATAAATACTTAAACGAGGTGCAGATTGATCCGGGAACCTATAGTATCAAAGACCTGTTTGTGGATGGCGAGCCGATCTACATGACCGTGGATGTCCGCGAAGGGCAGACGATCTACATCACAGAGAACGCCCTGGGCGAGACTCACAAGTGCGGCGAGGTTAATTAGCTACAGGGCAGGTCGCCAACCTGCCTTGTATATTAAGATACAATCAAAGAAGATTTTGGCGCTTCTGCGGTGAAGCGAAAAGCCTGGGTTCTGGAAGCAGGTTACGGCGGGTCAGAGGCGTCTCATGTCAAATGGAACAGGAGAACTGTTATGTCTGAAAAACTAGGTCGACTGAAGGAAATCCTTGGGGAAGTATCCGATATTGGGCGTGCAGCCAGTGTGCTCGGCTGGGATCAGCAGGTGAACATGCCTCCCGGTGGCGCAGAGGCGCGCGGCCAACAACTTGCCACGCTCGGCAAGATCGCGCAGGAAAAATTCACATCCGACGAAGTGGGCGAATTGCTTGAAGACCTGAAAAAGGAATATACCGATCTAGAAACCGATGACGGCGCCATGATCCGTGTGGCGGCGCGTGGTTACGATAAGGCCAAACGTGTGCCGCCAGAGTTCGTGGCAGAACAGGCCATGGTATCTTCCAAGGCGGTTGAAGCCTGGGTGGAGGCAAGGAGCAAATCCGATTTTTCCATTTTCCGCCCGCACCTTGAAAAGAACGTGGAACTGGTGAAGAAATATGTTTCCTTCTTCCCGCCGGAAGATCATCCTTATGACGTTTTATTGGATGATTACGAACCCGGCATGAAGACCTCGGATGTGCAAACCATCTTCAATAACCTGCGGCCAAAGCAGGTGAAGTTGATCAAAGCCATTAGTGAGGCCAAACAAGTGAAGGATGATTTTCTAAAGAAGTCCTTCAACGAAAAGAAGGTATGGGACTTTGGCGAAAGAATCATTACCAAATTTGGTTATGACTTCTCCCGCGGACGGCAGGACAAGGCTCCGCATCCCTTTGAGACCACCTTCAGCGTCAACGATGTGCGCATTACGAATCGCTTTGAGAAGAACGCGCCGCTAGCCACCCTGTTCAGCGCCATGCACGAATGCGGTCACGCACTATATGAACTGGGTGTGAACCCTGAATACGAACGAACATCACTTGCAAGCGGCACATCGCTGGCCGTGCATGAGTCACAATCGCGCATGTGGGAGAATTTGATCGGCCGTTCGCTCCCGTTCTGGGAGCATTTCTACCCCGACCTGAAAAAGACCTTCGCCTCTCAGCTTGACGGCGTGAGTCTCAAAACCTTCTACAAGGCAGTCAACAAAGTGGAGCCTTCCTTCATCCGTGTCAATGCGGATGAGGCCACCTACAATCTGCACATTATGCTGCGTCTTGAGATCGAGATCGGCATGGTGGATGGCAGCATGGATGTGAAGGACCTGCCTGAAATATGGAACACCAAAATGCAGGAATATCTCGGTGTCACTCCGCCCAACGATGCTCTGGGCGTCTTGCAGGATATTCACTGGTCATACGGTTCCATTGGCTACTTCTCCACTTACGCGCTCGGTAACATCGTTTCGGCCCAATTGTGGGAAGTCATCAACAAAGACATCAAAGACCTCGACGAACAAACCCGCAAGGGCCAATTTGCAGAATTACGCGAATGGCTGCGCAAGAAGATCCACACCTACGGCCACAAATACGATCCGCAAGACCTGGTACAAAAGGTCACCGGTTCAAAGATCGACTCCGCGCCATATGTTCGCTACCTGACAAAGAAATACAGCGACATCTACGGGCTGTAATTGGATATGATTCAAGAGACGCCCCCGTAAGCGGGCGTCTCTTCTATTTGATATGAGACTTCGACTGATTGCCCTCGCCTCCCTTCTTGGACTTTTCACTGCTTGCTCTTCCCAGGCTGTTCCTACACCCACGCCACTCCCTCCCGATTATCTTCCGACCATGGTTGCGCTTACCGGTCAGGCTGTCTTTGCCACCGCCGCGGCATTAACCCCAACTGCTGCACCGACCGAAACCCCATTACCGCCAGTCGATGTTCCCGATATCCCCACACCGACCCCCACCCTTGCCGCAGGGTTTACTGAATACGCACAAATTCGCTTCCTGTCGCCAGGCCCTTTATCCAGCTTGATATCGCCATTCAACCTTCAGACTATTCTGGCCGCTGGTGAAAGTGAGAAGGTTCAGGTGGATTTGCTTGGTGAAGATGGACGTCTGCTTCAGCGTGAGATTCGGAAAGTTACCCCAAATCCCCTGGGTATCTTTGTAAAGTTTGAATTATCTTTCGAGATTCGAGCCGTAACTGAGTCTGGGTATATTCGCATCAGCACCAAGGATGAGCATGGGCGTATCCAGGCATTGAATACCATGCCGGTCTTGCTTTATTCCGTCGGCAGCGCCCAAACCAACCCGGTCGGAAATATGATCTACGAGCGCGTAGCCATCGATGGCCTCAAACCGAAGGCTGATTTTTACGCAGGTCAGGTCAGCATTAAAGGACGTATCTGGCCATTCAATGACCAGCCCATTGTGGTCGAATTGCTGGATGTAGAGGGCAAACCCATCTCCACACGTGTCTTGAATATGAATGGGACCGACACCCAGCCCTTTGAAACCAGCCTGCCCTATAAAGTGAGCGAACCCACCCTGGCTCGACTCACCTTCCGTCAGGATAACCCCCTGCTTTCCATCGAGGACGAAAAACTGGGCAGATTGGCTTATGTATATAGCATCGAGGTTACACTGAATCCGTAGGAATCAAAGCCGTGGACTAGCCCCTGCTTTTTGGATGCAGGTAGTTAATTTCCGGTTGCATCCACCTGCTGCAATCCATCTTTTCATATGGGTAAAATTCGAGCATCTCATTTTTTCTTCCTGTAGTGCTGAATAAGGTCATTTAAATTCATGGCAAAGGCCAGGCCAAAGAATAAGATGCTTCCGATGCCGACCAGAATGTCGCGGGTGTTGCCTTTCTCATCGCCGAGAAAGATCAAAAAGAAACCACCTGCAACAAATAATAACAATACGCCCATATCGAACAACAGGGAGATCAGAGACTGGCCCTTGATCCCATGCTGGCGCACCCACTGGCGGCGAGATACCAAATGAATCTGGTGATCGCTGCAGCGGACTTCAGCGAAGTTAACCAGTATTTGGACCTGCGGACTGTTGGCGAAACGGTCACGCAGGTTTGAAAGGATTTTTGGGGATAGATTTCTGGTAAGGTATATGCGTGTCCAGCGTTGATGAAAATCGTGATCGACCCGCCAGCCTGTGATGAAATGTTTTTCCTGCAGGTATTGCATAACCGGGCGCAGGTCATCGCAGAGATACTCCTGCCAGTTCGTGTTGGAGCTTTGATATGTCATAACTCGATTGTACAGGAAACGAACTTGAAGCGTTTGCCGGAGATGAGCCCCGTTTTTCCTATTCGCTTATGTTCAGGATCTCAACATCCATGATCTGCATGCCCCAGGGTTCGGTCGCCTTCCGTAGACGGGTCAACGTAGTGGCGTGGAACCAGTCGCCATTCTTCGCGAGTTCAGAGGCATTGACCTCCTTTGCCAGTCCTTCGACCAATGTCCTGATCACTCCGGCTGTAGCGGTTTCAAGATTGCCAACCGCTACAATGGATTTGACCGGGTCGAGTATTTTGTATTTCCACCGAATGGAGATTCTGACCGGGCTGGAATCGCGAGTTAGGGCTGGTAAATTGGAGGTGTCTCGTACCTGTTCGCGTATATCCACTGGAACCGTGCGGTCGATCACTGGAATGACAAATACAATCCCAGGGCCAAGCGAATTCTCAAGGGCGCGCCCAAGCCTGAAGAGAACCAACCGTTGATGTTCAGGCACGATTTTGAGGCTGGTGCTGATGGTGAGGATGGCAAGGGTAAAGAGGCAGCTGAGACATGCAAGAAATGAGGGCACGAGTTCCATACAGGGCTTCTTAATCCTAAAACCCGTTCGCTTTCACGATCTTGCCCAGATAATGGGCGCTGGGTTTTACGGTTCGTTGTTGTGTTTTTAGGTCAACGGCGATCAAACCGAAGGTTTTGCTAAAGCCCATGATCCATTCGTAATTATCAAAGGCAGACCAATAGAAGTAGCCATCCACACGAATTCCATCTTGAATGCAGGCGTGCAAACCTTTGAGCGCACGCTCAATGAACTCCACGCGGCGGGTGTCGTCGCCGGTGCCGATGCCGTTCTCGGTGATGACGATGGGAATGTGCAAGTCTGCGGCGACCTGGCGCACCACACCGCCCAATGCTTCGGGGTAATACTCGTAGCCCATCTGCGTGCGTTCAGAAGTTTCAGGCACGGGCAACGGTCCGTTTGGACCGACCACTTCACGAGTGTAGTTTTGAAGCGCGAAGTAGTCATCGTCTTTGAGAATGGGCAGATACTGCTTGAAGAGCGTCTCCCACATGGATGCGGCTTGCGCCTCGCCCCCCGCCGCAGTTTGAATCTCGTGCAGAGCCAGAGAGAATCCTACCTTTATGTTTGGTTTAAGGCGTTTGATCTCAGCGCGGGCGAGTTGATGCGCTTTCATCGCGGTCTCGAAGAAGCTGCCGTTGTTGACGTAGGTATACGGGAAGGGATGAATATCCACGCTGGCATCCAAGCCAAAGGCGAGAGCTGCCTGTTGAAGCCATGAAGAAGAGGCGGGGTTTGCATCCTGAACGCCAACGGGGGCATGCTCAGAAGCGGGTTCACGCGTGCCCATGATGAAGGCGAGCAGATCGGGCA
>DAOQPR010000221.1:0-5334 GCA_035333265.1 Anaerolineales bacterium | reverse complement strand
CACGGCGGCTGGGACTCTGGCTCGGCCTGGGCCGCGCTCGACTTCGCCCCGGCAGATAACCCGGGCGGCTGTTCACCCAGCTCGCAATGGGTCACTGCCACCTCAAGTGGTTTCATCGTCCGCGCCGATGAAGGAGCTGTCATTCAAGACCTTGATGGAGATGGTTACGAACAGACCGGCTGGACTGTACTTTACATGCACATCAGTGCTGAAGAGCGCATCCAGGCCGGGGAATACCTGTTCACCAATGAAAAGGTCGGGCATCCATCCTGCGAAGGCGGCATTTCCAACGCCACCCATGTTCACCTTGCCCGAAAATACAACGGTGAATGGATTCCAGCCGATGGCGGCATTCCCTTCAACCTCAGCGGCTGGCTCTCACGCGGCGATGGCATCGAATACGATGGCTACCTCGCCAACGGAACCCGCAGCATCGAAGCCATCGATGGCGCAAGCGAAGAGAATCTCATCACGCGCTAAATTCCCGAAGCAAGCTTCGGGACTCCATATATTCATGCCCGCTTAATTTATGCGGATATAATCTTCACACCCATGCCTCGTACAATCGCAATCCTTATCATCCTTTCTTTGACAATTTCAGCCTGTGGAAGTTCTCCTTCTCTATGGGGAGTCGCCTCCACCCCAACCGTGGCACCCTCTCAATCCACGCCTCTCACCGACCCGTTTGCTGGTCAGACCGACCCGATCATTTTCCCCACTTCAACCAACCCGCCCTTCATTGAAACCCAGGCCGCAGCGACGCCCCAAGCCGTTGAAACAGAATCAACTCCCTCTGTCCGAATCGAGGCGACGCCTTCCCAGGCTCCACTCAATGATGCAGCTCCATTTCTATATTATGCTCAAAGCGGAGATATGCTTTCGGCTGTAGCAGCGCGCTTTGGTGTAAGTGAAAACGAGATCATCTCCGATGCAGACCTGACGCGTACCACGTTGATCGACCCCGGTACATTGCTCATCATCCCCAATCGGATCAACGAACGTACCACACCAAATATTCAGCTATTACCCGATGCAGAATTCGTCTACTCGGCTACGGCTATTGGGTTTGATACTGAAAAATTTATCAAGGAACAAGGCGGATACCTAAGTACATTTCGTGATTATCTTGGTTCCTCTGGCTGGCTTCAAGGGTACGATGCCATTGACCGGCTTGCCATCGAGAACTCTGTCAATCCGCGCCTGTTGCTGGCATTGCTCGAATTTGAAGCACGTTGGGTACGCGGCCAGCCCATTGACCTGCTGCACACCGAATACCCGATGGGCTTTAACGATTATCGATACAAGGGCATGAGCGTGCAAATGACCTGGGCGATCAATACCATGTCGATCGCCTACTATGGCTGGCGGGCAGGCACCATCACCCATATCGATTTCCCCGAAGGGACGCGCATTCGCCTCGATCCGCGCCTAAATGCGGGCACCGTGGCGGTTCAATATCTATTCTCGCGCTTACATAGCGAGTCGCAATGGTCGCAGATCATCAATCCTGATTCGGGTTTCCCAGCTTTGTATGAAGAACTTTTCGGTGATGCCTGGGCGCGCGCCGACCTGATCGGCCCCATCTTTCCGCCAGGGTTAAATCAACCGCCGCTCGTCCTGCCGTTTGAGCCTGGAGTTAAGTGGAGTTTCACCGGCGGCCCACACAACGGCTGGGGACAGATCAGCCCAAATATTTACGGTCAATCTCACAGTGTTTTTTCAGCCATTGACTTTGCTCCCGCTGCTGACAAGCCAGGCTGTATTCCTACAACCGCCTGGGCAGTGGCATCCGCGCCGGGTTTGGTCGTACGTTCTGAAAATGGCGTCGTCATGCTCGACCTTGACGGCGATGGATACGAGCAAACAGGTTGGGACCTACTATACCTTCACATGGCAAACGAAGGCCGTGTCGAACTGGGCGCTCTTTTGGAGACCAACGATCACATTGGGCATCCATCCTGTGAGGGCGGTGTTGCCACGGGAACTCATCTACATTTTGCCAGAAAGTTCAATGGAGAATGGGTTACAGCGGATGGTCCCATTCCCTTTGTATTGAGCGACTGGCGGGTGGTGGCAGGCACAGAACCTTATAAAGGCAAGCTTGTCAAAGGCGATCAGGTGATCACAGCCGATCTGCTTAGCCAACTTTGGTCAAATGTTATTCGGGAAGCAGATGAATAGATCCTTTATTACGTTTTTGGTTTTGTTTGCGCTAGTCATCTCTTCGTGCAGTCCTTCATCAAACACCTCATCCATCACTTCTACGCCGATCAAATCGGATGCCGGGCTGCCATCTCCTTTGGATGTCCCATATACGCCAATCTCGCCGCCGCGCCCTGCATACGCCCCAGGTGAGCTGGTTAATTACACGGCGCAGACCGGCGATACCCTCCCAGCCCTTGCTTCACGCTTCAACACAACCATTGACGAAATCCTGGCGGCCAATCCGTTCATCCCTCGCGATGCGACCACCATGCCACAGGGTATGCCAATGGAAATTCCCATTTACTATCGTGCGCTCTGGGGCAGTCAATTTCAAATTATTCCAGACCATGCTTTTGTCAACAGCCCGACAGCAACAGGTTTCAACACAGCCGCCTTTGTGGCCGACCAACCAGGTTGGTTAAAGGATTATCGTGCCTATGTGGGCGGAGAATGGAAATCTGGCGCAGAACAGGTGGATTATGTTGCGGTCAATTACAGCATCAATCCACGCTTATTGCTTGCCATCCTTGAATATCAAGGCGGAGCGTTGACGCAAGCTGAACCGCCTGTAAAGAAAAAATTATTGGGGCTTACCCGTCCGTTTTGGGAGACGCCATATCTTCAACTTGTGTTGGCTGCCAATACGCTTAACAATGGGTATTACAGCTGGCGCATTGGAACCCTGATCGAATTTGAGGACACAGATGGCATTCTGATCCGCCCCGATCCGTGGCAGAACGCTGGCAGTGTTGCGCTGCAATATTATTTTTCAAGGATATTTGAGGGAAATGAATATGCCTACGCCATTGGGCCAGAGGGGTTGGTGAAAACATACGCCACTTTTTTTGGCGATCCCTGGGCTGATGGGTTTGAATTGATCCCCGGCAGTTTGCAACAACCCGAATTACGCCTGCCTTTTCCCGCAGACCAAACATGGAGTTTTACCGGCGGTCCGCACACTGGCTGGGGCACTGGTGAACCATTTGCCGCGTTAGATTTTGCCCCACCTGCCGAAAAGTCAGGTTGCACTCCGGCGAAGCCGGAAAACTATGCAACTGCTGCCGCCGATGGGCTTGTCGTACGTTCCTCTGTCGATGGTGTGGCGCTTGACCTGGATATGGATGGGAATGAACGCACCGGTTGGGTCATCTATTATTTACATCTGGCTACAGATCAACGGGCGCCTCTTGGCTCGGACCTCAAAACGGGCGACCTCATTGGATATCCCTCCTGTGAAGGCGGTCGTTCAACAGGCACCCATATTCATGTGGCACGAAAATACAACGGCGAATGGATTCCAGCCGGCAGCGCCCTGCCCTTCACGCTAAGTGGATGGGTATCGCATAATGGAACTGAGGCATACAAAGGAACCCTTTCCAAGGGTGGTATTACAGTCATAGCCTGCACATGCGGCGATGCCTACACGGCCATAAGCGGAAGTAATCCATAAGTGGAAGAAAGGCTATTTACGAAAAAACGGGCTTTTACTCTCCTGTTTTTTTATGGATGAATTCCCCCTCGCATACCAGTTCTGTAGTGGCTGCTTCAAAGACCTTGTACACCAAACGAATTGGGAAGGCCTTTGATAACATTGCATGGGCAGGACAATATTTTTCAACAGAAAGCTCAATAGCGCGTCTCACCGCGGTCTCGTCAATATTTGTGCCGTGGACAACATACTCAATCACAGATTGGGTGAACACTTTTGGGTGATCTCCTGCCCGCTCCGCGTGAACGTTGACCTGAAATCCTGTCACAATTTGTTTCTTTTTGTTCAGGATCGAAATCACATCCATTCCTGTACAGCCTGCCAAGCCCATGGCAATTAGCTCCATGGGACGCACGCCGCTATTCTGACCGCCCGAGTTTACATCGGAATCTAGATGCTGCACAAAACCAGAAGGCCCCACTCCATCAAATGCCATTCCGCCCGCCCAATTCATCGTTACATCCATTTTCTACTCCAATATGATCGTTGGTACATATTTTTCCAGGTTTGCGGCAGAGATGCCGCCGATCCACATTAACCGTACATTACCGTTTCTATCCACAACATAGGAACTTGGCAAATTCATGGTATTGAAAACACGCCCGGCTTCACTCTGTGGATCAAGCCAAATGGGGAATGTAAGCCCATGTTCCAACGCGAAAGGCGCAACTTCCACGGTTGTCTCTCCCTGATCAACAGCAATTAGAACAAAACCCTTGGATCGATATTGCTCATAAAAAGCCTGCAAGGTTGGCATCTCCTCCGCGCAGGGCGGGCACCATGTAGCCCACAGATTAACCAATACCACACTGCCATGATAATCGGCCAGGGAAACAGGATCGCCAGCCAATGTGGTGAGATTTAATTCGGGGGCAACAAAATCCACTTTGGCTGGAATCGCTGAAAAGTCCGCTGTGGAGTCGGTAAAGGATGCATATTCAGTTTTGGAATTATTAATCGACAAGAGGTAATACATGATCCCAATGGCCAGGAATCCGCATCCGATCATCACAAGAGCCAGTAAACGTCCAGGGGAAGGTTGGTCAGTCGTTGTATTCATAAGATTTTAGTTTGTACATCCACACGGGATGTTAAAGGTTTATCAGGTACAGCCGCCGGCCTCTCCATTTATGAAACCACAATGAGGACACTCCAATTGCAAGAGACCATTATAGGCCAATTTACCCACACCGCATTGAGGACAGAGGCTGTCCATTCGCAGGGGGGATAAGCTCTCAGGCAGTACTGGTGTCTCAATACCAAGCAGGAGCTTTTCAAATGAAGAAAGTTCTTTTTCTTTTTTCATCAATATTTAACAATTCCATATGGAAATTCACACAACTGCCTGAAAGTATAATGCATGAACTTCAACGAAATAAAAAAAAGGGATGAATGTCATCCTATTTAGGATGGATGATACTAGCAGACGGAAAGCCTGTTGATTAATATGGCTTCAATGTTAGACTCTTTACCCATAATCCCACTATTTAGTGACCTAGCCCCTTATCAGGTTTCAAAGTTAAAGGGGTCATTTGAATATTATTTTGGCCAAAATAACACTGTCATTTTTGAACAGGGGGATCCGGCCTCTCATCTTTATTTGCTTTTAAGGGGACGTGTTGCCGTTCGCTATAAACCCT
>DAOQPR010000220.1:0-5341 GCA_035333265.1 Anaerolineales bacterium | reverse complement strand
AGCATGGCATCCTCTACGCGGCTTTTGTGTTTGCCATGCATGGGCATTGATTCCATTTCTTGCAGGGAATAAAACCCAAAGGCCGTGGTCTCATTGCTCAAGCCCAATTCTCCTGAAATGATCTCCACCTCAAAGTTCAGTACGACGAAAAAGGCCTTATTTCCATCCGGGTAAATGACCAACTGATCTGGGTTACTGTAAACACCTGCCAACCGTTTCGCGCGTACAGTCAGACCAGTTTCTTCCCACACTTCCCGTTCACATGCTTCAGCAACGCTTTCGCCTGCTTCCAGTTGACCGCCAGGCAAACACCAGCGGCCATTATCTGCACGCTGGGTGAGCAATACTTTTTGGCGGGTTTCATCGAATATCACCGCGCTGCATCCCACGCGGATATTACCTTCCTTCCCCAAGCGGGGACCGTAGATGACCTGTGTCATGGTTTAAATTATAAGGGCGACTGCAAGAGTCGCCCATACGAAAATTATTTGATGAATGTCCCGTTTCGCAATTCGCGAATGGTCTCTTCGATCTCCTCACGTGTATTCATAACGAAGGGACCGTAGGGCACAATGGGTTCCTTGAACGGTGCTCCAGCAATTAGCATGAAGCGGACGCCCGCCTCACTCTTAACCTCGATCTGGTCGCCGTCATCCTGAAATACCACCATGCTGACGGCTTCCACGGCCTGATCGGCAAACTCGCCCACTCCTTCGAACACATATGCGAGAGCGGTATGCCCGGCTGGGATGGAGAGAGAAAATCGGGAACCAGGTGCCAACTTCACGTCCATGTAAAGAGGCGCAGCAGCAATCTCGGTGACGGGGCCACGGACGCCATCCAATTCCCCGGCTACGAGGCGGATCGAGACACCATCTTTCTCGACAACGGGAATCGTGTCTCCGGCTACTTCCTGATAACGGGGTTGACTCATTTTTTGTGCGGCAGGCAGGTTGACCCAAAGCTGAAAGCCGTAGATATTTCCGCGTTCGCTACGGCGCGGCATTTCTTCGTGCAGAATCCCGCGACCACTAGTCATCCACTGCACATCGCCTTCGCCGATGGTTCCTGCGTTGCCAAGGCTGTCTCGGTGGCGTACAGTACCTTCGAGCATGTAAGTTACCGTCTCAATGCCGCGATGCGGGTGAGTGGGAAAACCGCGGAGCGGGCCTTCAAGCGGGTTATTAAAAGCAAAGTGGTCGAAGAGCAAAAATGGGTCGAATTTGTTGGTTGCATGAGGCGCTATGGAACGCCTTAACAATACGCCTGCCCCTTCGATCACAAGTTGTGGTTCGATAATATGGGATATGGTTCTGTTGGTCATGTCGTGTAGATGATTTGTTTGCATATAAACTTACCATCCGGAAATACGCCAATAGAATTTGTGAATGCTGTTTACCTAGCAGATTCCAGAATTGCTCCGCTAAGCCCATCAAGAATGACATGTTGAGCATTTATTTTGTCTTTGGGTGAAAGATGGAAAAGACAATTTGAGCTTGAGAAATTAATAGTTCTGGGTTTAGGCGAGAAATTCAAAAAGATGGTTAGAGTCTTGTTATTATGGATTCTGGAGAAGCCAAGAATGTTACCTGGTACATGTTCAAGTAGATTAATCGAGCCTTCCTGCAAGGTAGTCTCTTGTTGGCGGAGGCTTAACAAAGCCATAATAGAATGCGTGCTGGAGGATTTATCCTGGCGGGTATTTTTTACATTGATCAGTTTGTAGTTCGCATGAACAGGCAGCCAGGTTTTGTTCGCCGACGAAAACCCTGCATTCCTTGTGCCATCCCATTGCATGGGCGTGCGGACTTCGTCGCGATTGATGGTCAAGCCGAGCAAGTCGAAGATGAAGCGTGGAATACGTTTGAATTTATGTGGGATCGGGTCGAGTGCAGTGGAAAAGGGCTGAGTTAAATCGGTCATGCCGATCTCTTCGCCATAGTATATGCAGGGTACGCCGCGCACGGTCAATTGCAGCATGGCAAGTAGTTTTGCTTTTCTTGGATCATTGCCAAGCCGGAGGATGCTGCGTCGCCGGTCATGATTGCTGAAGACGTAGACCGGCATGAAGGGTTCGGGGTAATTCATCTCCATGTCTGCGATCAACCTGCGGAAATAGGCTGCGTTAAATTTGAAATTCAACATGCCAAAGTCGAAGACCAGCCCTAATCCGTGGTTTGACTCATCCCCCAAATATTTGCGGATTAACTCTCGGTTTCCACTGACCTCACCCAGCAGCATCCGCTCACCGAATTCCTCGGTAAGCGCACGAAGTTCCCGCGCAAATATGAAGCTTTCCGGTTGGTTGAGTGTATGTTGCGCTTCTTGAAAAAAACCGGAGGGATCATCTTCCGTGGGCATGAGCTTGAGTGAAAGGGGATTGTTTCGAAATTCTGCATCCTTGTAGATGACGTTGAAGATATCGAGTCGAAAACCATCCACGCCTTTGGAAAGCCAAAAGCGAACAGTATCGAACATGATTTTCTTAACTTCAGGGTTGCGGTAATTTAAGTCGGGTTGAAAGGGTAGGAAACTCGACCAGAAATATTGTCCCCGTTCTGGTGCGAAATGCCAGCCGCTTCCGCCTGTCATACTTTGCCAGTTATTGGGCTTATCCCGCCAGAGATACCAATTTTCTTTGGGGTTGTCTCGTGAAGACCGCGACTCCTTGAACCAGGGATGTTGATCTGAGGTGTGGTTCATGACCATGTCGAAGACGATCTTCATGCCGCGTTGATGAACCGCCTCGATGAGATGCAAAACATCATCCATGCTGCCATATTCAGGAGCAATGCTTGTGTAATCTGAAATGTCGTAGCCAAAATCTGCTTGAGGGGAGGCGAAGAAGGGAGAGCACCAAATGGTTTCAAAGCCCAGATCGCGAATGTAATCCAGCTTTTGAATAATGCCTTGAATATCGCCGATCCCGTCAGCGTTGCTGTCATAGAATGAACGAGGGTAAATTTGGTAGATCGTTGTTTTGTGGTACCAGGGGGAGGAGTTTTTCAAGGCATAACCCTGCAATGGAGATTACAGTATGTGGGTATTTAAGATTGACCGCAGACGTTGGTCTGCGGTCAGTTTGGTTTTGGTAGTTTAGCCGAGGAGAACAAAGAGTGTAATGATGGTCAACTGGGCCATGGGGTAGTAGCTGGCGTTGTCAAATAGTTTTGCGGCCAGGCGGCCTTCCTGTTGACGGGCGAGTTGCAGTCCGGGTCTTAAGAGCAGGTAAGCTCCAGCGGCGGCACTTGCCAGAAGGTAGGGCCAGCCCAAAGTCAGAGGGGAGGCGAGCGGCAGGAACAGGCTGACGATGACAGTGGTCAAAAGTGTTCCGACAACGATCTGTCCCGCTGTTTTTGTTCCAAGCTGTAAAGGAATCGTTTTTGCATTGACACGTTTGTCTTCGACCGTGTCGTTCCAATCGGCTGGGACGTTTTGGCCGCCGATCTCCCAAAAGAAGACCCAGGCCAGGATGAGCAGTACGAGCTCGAGTGGAGGGTTTTTGTTGACAACGTAGATGGCAGCGATGGGGCCGCTGGATTTTACCAACCCGCTGACGAAGGTGCGCAAATACGTGACCTTGAGAAGCAATACATAAATGACTTCGAGAATTGCCGCGGCAATCAAAATGATGACGATGGCCGGGTTGAGGTAATAGGAACCTACAAGTGCGGCAATGAACCAGCCTGCAAACCAGAGCCAGCCTTCAGCGTGGCTCAATACACTTTGAGCCAATGGGTAACGCAAATCAGATGCTTCCACGGAATATCCGGCGTTGATGCCGCCTGCGAATTTTTCCTTGTCCACGGCGATCCCTACAAGGTCGTTCAAGGCGTAGATGGCTGTGTATGCGGCAAAGGCAGTAAAGATCGAGAGGAGAATTACCTGCCATTGTGGAAAGTTGCCCAACCACAACAGAGCTACGAAGCCGGGCATGGCCAGATCTAAAACACCGTGGGTTGTCCTTGAAAGCGCAAAGAAACGTTTCATAATTGAATCTCCAAAAAGATTGTCATTGCAAAGTGTTTGCCTCGCTTGGCAATGACATCATAATTATTTCTTGATGAAGTGCGCCATGTAGTTAACATCTTCCTTACCGGCGGCAACCTTGAATGTCCCGTTGAAAGGGTTGTACATCAAACTGGCAATGCGTGCGAATTCCAGTCCATTTTGTTTTGACCAATTTTTTAACTCGCTGGGCTTGATCAATTTGCTATAGGTGTGCGTGCCGCGTGGCAGGAGACGCAGAATGTACTCTCCGCCGATGATGGCAAACAGAAAGGCTTTGGGGGTGCGGTTGATGGTGGAGAAAAAAATGTTGCCGCCCGGCTTGAGCGCTTTTACACAGGCTGCGATCACTTTATTGGGATCGGGCACATGTTCGAGCATCTCCATACATGTGACGGCATCGTACATCCCGGCGCGTTTTTCGGCCAGATCTTCGACACGTTCATACAGATATTCGATCTCAAGCCCGCCTTTTTGTGCATGATGCCTTGCCACTTGAAGCGACGCCTCGGACAAGTCGGTGCCTGTTACTTGTGCCCCGGCTTTTGCCAACGCCTCAGAAAGAATCCCGCCGCCACACCCCACATCCAAAATTTTGGGGCTTTTTACCGTAAGCTTTTCAACAATGAAGTTTGTGCGCAGGGGGTTGATGGTATGCAGGGTGCCCATCTCGCCTTTCAAGTCCCACCAGATTTGGGATACCTTGTCGAACTTGTCAATTTCCTTATTATCTACATTTTCAAATGAGTTCATGTTTCATGTTTATCCATTCTTCTAAATTTTTTACAGCAGATTCGATCTCACCAACATGGATGTCGTTTAAAAAGATGCAGTTTCCGATGCCGCATGGCATGGGAACCCGTTGTAAACCGTTTCGATGATAGGTGCGTTCCTCGAGGGAATTCCAAAGCAGCTCAGGGTCGAGGATGGAGGTGTTCAAGGTAAACCCAAGAGAATTGACGAGCCGGAAGATGCGGCTGGTCTCTTCAAAAGATAACAGGTTCCTTGCCCGGGCAATTAAGGTTGAAAGGAGAATATCAAGCAAAACTGCTTCACCATGGAATAGATGGGCTTCGTGCCGGGTTTCCAACCCATAACTGAAGGTGTGCCCAAAATCCACCTTGCGGGCCAAATCCTCTTCGAAAAGATTTGGCTGTAACTCTTCCAACATGCCTTCAATGGCGCGGTCAAGCAGGTTGCTGCCTTGTTCATCTTGAAAATGGGCTTCGACACTTTTTGCACCGTGCGATTCCAGGAGGCTGAAAAGCTGAGCATCTTTGATGATGGCAAGTTTGATGATCTCACAAACGCCGTTAAGCAGATGGCGTTTGGG
>DAOQPR010000219.1:0-5346 GCA_035333265.1 Anaerolineales bacterium | reverse complement strand
TGCTTCCGCCGCGAGAAGATGAGCGCCGGGCGCGATGTGCGCGGCATCAAACGCGGACATCAATTCGACAAGGTCGAGATGTACATCTACTGCAAGCCCGAAGAATCCGAGGCGATGCATCAGAAGATGTTGAAAGATGCCGAAGAGACTTGTGCTCAGTTGGGCATTCCGTATCGCGTGAAGCAGCTTTGCACCGGCGACATCGGCTTTGGTGCAACCATGACCTACGACCTCGAATTGTGGGCGCCCGGTTGTGACGAGTGGTTGGAAGTTTCATCGGTTTCGAATGTCACCGATTTCCAAGCCCGTCGCGCCAACATCAAGTATCGTCCGGCCGATGGCGGCAAGGTCAAATTTCCACACACGCTTAACGGTTCCGGTTTGGGTCTGCCGCGCACTTTGATCGCTGTTATGGAAAATTACCAGCAAGCCGACGGTTCCATCGTTGTGCCCGAAGTTCTGCGCCCATGGATGGGCGGCATCGACGTCATTCGGGCATAACTCCGTAAAACCGAAAGGGTTTATAAACGTACATCAAGGCATCGGAAGAATTTTCCTTCCGATGCCTTTTCTTACTTCAAAGGAGTGTTGCATGGATCCTGCCTTTTGGGAATTATTTGGGCAAGTTGTTTTGGAAGTTCTGACCTTTGTCGCTCTTATATTTGGTCTGCTGGGCCTGTTCATCCCAGTCTTCCCCGGCCTGACGGTAATGTGGATCGCGACCCTGGTTTATGCAGTTTTTCAGGCTGGGCTAGGCAACATGAACTGGGTGGGGTGGCTCTTGTTCGTGCTCATCACTTTATTGATGGTTGGCGGCAATGTCGTGGATAACATCATCATTGCCAAACATGTCCGCGATAAAGACGTGCCATGGAGTTCGATCCTATGGTCCTTTGCAGCAGGGATCATTGTTAGCCTGTTTTTCACTCCCATTATTGGTATGGTTGCTTCGCCAGTCGCGCTTTTCCTTGCCGAGTGGAAGCGATTAAAGGATAAAGATGCTGCTGTTGTCACCACCAAGGCTTGGATGACCGGCTGGGGCTGGTCCGTCGCCGCACGGATCGGCATCGGTTTGGTGATGATCATGTTCTGGGGATTGTGGGCCTGGACAACTGCATAATCTTTCAAAACGATATGCTTGTCCTTTTCCATTTATAATTTCTACAGGAGAAAACAATGGATACATTTCAACAAGTTCTTGCGACCATCGGTTATGTGATTCGTGCTCTCGGTTTTATCGTGCTTGGCTTTGGTGTAGCCCGCTTTACCCTGGATGCCTATTACAAGGCTGTCTGGCAGGTGCAGGCGGTTCTTGCGGCTGGCTTCTTCATTCTGCTCATCGGGCTGACAAATTACGCCAGTCCTGCTTCAATGGGTATGTTTGCCTTCGGAGCAGGCGCGGCATTGTTGATGCAGTTCATGGGGAAGAAGGAAGAAATAGAAGAAGAACACATCAAAGAGATAAAAAAGAAATAAAAGAGGATATAAAACAAAAAAGGCTTGATCTGTGTTGGATCAAGCCTTTTTGTTATTCTTTTGCCTTTTGTACTGACAGGAGAAGCAGCGACTTGAACCTTTCCCCTGCTTCATCCTTGCCCAATGGCAGGAAGATCGTCCCCAACTCGCTCGCATCCGTGAAATGACCGTTGATATTCATTCCCGTATCGGGAATCATGGCATTGAATGAACTCTTCTCATAATCTTCGACCGTAATCTCCCGCAGCTGCATGGATTTGATATAGATAGCATTCTGGTCGACCCGGTCGGCAAGGATGAGCCAACGTTTAGTAAGGATGGCGGTTTGTACCAGCAGTTTGGGGCCGGGACTGCCGCCAAAGAGTCCCTTTTTGAGTTTTTCATTCCTGGACACAATGCATATTGAAACATTTGCGAGAATATCGCCGAGATTATATTTTTCGATGTAAACCTGAATGCTTTTCATTACATCGTTTGGAATTTCCTCGAACCTGACTTCCTGTGTTGAGCGCTGGTAATCTCCCATACAATTTCCTCATTAATGAACAGACCCTAAAGGTCATTGAGTCCTTTAGGGTCTGTTCATTCACTATCAAAATGAAACCGGTTTACTTAACAGGGCCGTCAGCAACTTGACCGAATTCTTCAAATCCTCGTAATCTACCATCTCTGAAGCGGAATGAATATAGCGGCAGGGAATGGACAAGGCTCCCGCCATCACACCAGCGCGGGAAATTTGAATGGCGCGCGCATCAGTGCTGCCCGTAAGTAATACTTCACGCTGATGGGGCAGCTTGGCCTTTTCAGCAGTGCTGGTCATCCAATCCACAACGCGTGGATCCGAAAGCATGCCCGCATCACGAATTTTCACGCACGGTCCTTTGCCCAATTCCATCGACATTTTCAACGAAGCAGGTGTATCGCCTGTGCCGGTCACATCGATGGCAATACCGATCTCCGGGTCGATGCCATAGGCGGCTGTTCCTGCACCACGCACTCCCACTTCTTCCTGTGTGGTAAAAACAAAATACAGATCATGCGGCGTGGTTTTGATGGACTTCAACGCTTCGATCAATACCACCACACCTGCACGATCATCCATGGATTTTGCCACAAGGCGATTGCCCATTTCCATGTAGGAACGGTCAAACGCTCCAAAATCGCCAACCTTCACCGGGCAGGTACTGCGGCTGGTTGCGCCAACATCAATATACATTTTGCTCATTGCAGGAGCCTGATCGACCTGTTCCAATTTGTCGAATCCAACCACACCGGTCACACCATTCATAAAACGAATGCGGGCGCCCAGGGTGTAGCGCCCAAATACCCCGCCCACACTCGAGAAGCGTACAAAACCATTTTTATCCACATGGCTGACGATGATACCGATTTCATCCATATGCGCCGCAAGCATGATGCGCTTGGAATTCTTCGCCTTCGTGGTGGACTTTTTGCGCACGATCAAATTGCCCAACGCATCAACGTGCATTTCATCCGCGTAGGGCTTGACCTCTTTTTGAACCAACGTGCGGATGGCATCCTCATATCCGGATGGTGCGAAAGTTTCTGTAAGTGTTTTGAGTAATGGTTTCATTCTATTTTCCAAAAGTGAATTTTTCACCAGCAGCATAACTTCTGTTGTCATTCTTCGTAAACAGGTGGGCCATTGCCTTGCCCATCACTGTCCAGGCTTCATTCAACCTGCCGACGATGGCAGTGTCTTCATCGATGCCGATCATTACTTCCCCTTCATGCAGGCGTTTTCGGGTCGTGTTCAGGATCGGTTTAAAGAAGATCGGAATGGCGTCAAAGTGTGGCATGACAAAGGCGGCAGGAATCAACCCAAAGACCGGAGTGGAGCGCGAGCCAAGCATCCGAAAATCCGGCACCTCACGCCCAAGAATCATCGCACCGGCAGAGCACCCGGCATAAACTCCGCCGCGTTCCCAAACACTTTGCGCGGCCTGCCATACCAGGCTGTCTTTCATGGTCTGATAAAGATATGTCGGATCGCCGCCTGAAAAATAGACGAGATCCGCCTCCTTCACCGCCTCGGCATGATTCACATCACTGGCCGTTACCTTGTCGATAACTGGCAGCGCCTGAACCTCTGCGCCGAGCGCCGCGAAATGATCGACGCCCATCTTCATCCAGCGGCTCACGCTTGCATCCCCCTCCTTACCTGCTGCGGTTGGCAGGCAGACTACGCGCGGCTTGCGTCCTTCTGCTCCACAGTTCGCAAGCAGATAAGAATCAACCTCGTTCATAACGGGCAAATATTCACCAGAACCTAATAAAGCGATTAATCCGTTCATATGTTACCGTTTCAATAAAGAGGGAGTCATTTCCTGTAATGCTGTATGTAATAAATTCAATGTGTTTTTCCAGTCGTCCACTCGTGAGACGCTGATGGGGCTGTGAGTGTAGCGATGTGGCACTGAAACTGAAACCACCGGCACACCTGCGCGCGCCTGTTGAATTGCACCCGCATCTGTCCCACCGCCGCCAGGCTGGCGGAATTGAAACGGAATGGCATGTTTCGTCCCAATATCGGCGAGGAATTTCACCAGGCGCGGATCGCTGATAACGGGCGAATGTGCTGGATAAATGGCTGGCCCTAAACCTAGTTTGGTGTTGTAGCTGTAGTTCTCGCGGCCTTCAAAATCGGGAAGGTCGCGGGCGGGCGTGGAATCGACCGCAATTGCAAGGTCGGGTTCGAAGAAATACCCTGCTACAGTCGCACCGCGCAGGCCGATCTCTTCCTGCACACTGAAGGCAAGACAAAGCTCAATATTTTTCGGCGCATTCTTCAACAACTCAATCAGAATGGCAACCCCAATGCGGTCATCAATGGATTTGGACATGATGGATGGCCCAATGCGTTTGAATTTCGTGGCAAAGGTGGCGCGGTCGCCGGGCTTGGCTTTGCCATCCGGGCCCAGGTCAATGCGCATGGACTCAACATCCACGGTGTGGCTTCGTTCGCTGGCATCGGTCAGGTGAATGGGTTTGGCGCCGATTACGCCGGGCATATGATCTTTCCCCACAATCACCTGCTTGCCGACCAAATGCCTTTCATCGATCCCGCCAACAGTGCGGAATTGATAAAAACCATCGCCATCATCGGCTACGATCATGAATCCAACCTCATCCGTGTGCGCGTCTAGCAACACACGCAGAGGGCTTCTGCCTTGCCCTTTCTTGCGGACGAGCACACTTCCAAGCGCATCCACCTTCACTTCGTCTGCATAAGGTTTGACCTCTTCCAGAACAATGCGGCGAACTTCACCTTCATCGCCAGAGACAGCCATGGCGTTGCAAAGTTTTTCAAGCAGTTTGATTTGTGGTGAGCCAATGGAGAGCATTGATTAATCCCAAACGATTCTTTCGATAAAATCTGCTTCAAGCGAAGCAACAAATTCGGCCAGTAAACGTCCGGCACGTTGAATATCCTTAATGGCAACCAACTCCACCGGGGTATGCATATAACGCTGCGGAATGCTCATCACCATCGTCGGTACGCCATCCGCGGTTAACTGCATGGCATCGGCATCGGTGGATGAATATTCCGGCATCAGGTCATCTGAAACAGGGATTTCAACACGTTCTGCCACTTCCTTAAAGCGTTTATATAAGAACGGGTGAACTGTGGGGCCGATGCCAAGTGTCACGCCTTTACCAATCGGGAAGGTTTGATATCCACTTGAACCTGTGCCTTTTCCGAAGGTCATATCCACGGCAATGGCGATGGTGGGCCGAATTTGGAAGGTGCTGGTATACGACCCGCCAAAGGTTGTCTCTTCCTGTACGGTTGCCGCCGCCCATACATCCCAGGTATGCGCTTTGGATTGAAGTTCTTCGAGGCAAATG
>DAOQPR010000218.1:0-5367 GCA_035333265.1 Anaerolineales bacterium | reverse complement strand
GGTTTGAGATTCGGTACGGAAGAAGACTCGGTCAACTCGACGATGATGCCCTGCACGGTTTGATTCCCAAACGGGGCTGTGACGAGACAGCCTGGCAAGAGGTGCGGGGCGAGTTCATTGGGGATAGCATAATCAAACATCCCTGAAATTGCAGGTACATTAACGGCGAGGCGGGCGAACATAAGAATGATTATAATGGCTGATGCGGAGGCAAATATGGTTATGATGTTTTTGTTAGTCGGTGGGGTGGTCGTTTTGATATCGGGAGGATTGCTGGTATGGATGTTTATGAAATCCAATCAGGTGAATCTAACTGGAAAAACAGAGGATAAGCCGGAATGGATGCGTGCCATGCCCCCGGTAGAGACGGTGAATGCGACGCGTGCTGAGGGGAAAGGGGTAACATTGTACGATTTTGACGAGGGGGAGCACCTGGCAGCGCCTTTCGCAGAACAGATCGAGGATATATTGCGGGCAAAGCTGGAAAGTGAGCCTGCATTCAAAGATGTTCAGATCGATTTTGGAACATCACCGGATGGCGCGTTGGAAATTTGGGTTAATGGAGAAAAGTTCGAAAGTTTGGATAAGCTTCCCGATGAGAAGTTGAAGCAAATGTTCCGTCTTGCAGTAAAAGAATGGAATCAAACAAGATAGATTAGCAACATGGCGCAGGACTTTCCTGCGCTATTCTTTTGTAATTACGGCTGCACCATACCCTACGACTGAATTTGTGTCGCCAGTCACATCTCCAGATGTGGCGTAGTTCACGATGTGGACCTGGTTTGCGCCGAGAGCCTGTGCGGCCCATTGGATTGCGGCAACCGCAGCATGCCCACATGCGAAACCCTTGCCGCTGTATTCAGCCTCAAAAATGGAGGCTGGATTAAGAGACGTAAATCGTTTGAGCATTTCCTGGTCGAGCGTATTTGCTGTTTTTTGATCATAGAAATGGGATAGGTCTGTAGAAGCAACCAGGATCGCATTTTTTCCCATGAGAGTTGTTGCAAGCGCTTCACCCAACAATTGGGCTACTTCCTGTTCCTGTGCGCGGATCATGATGGGTAAAAGTTTGAAGTCATTTTTGAGGACACGTTGCAGGAAGGGAAGTTCGATTTCCAACGAGTGTTCCCCGTCGTTTGATATGCGAGTTATGGGAATTTCAAGGTTTTTGGTTAATTCCATCAACGCGATTTGGTCAACTTCGATGGGGCCGAGAGGGGTGGAATATCCCTGATGTTTCGTTGTAATGAGCGGGTAAGGGGCGTAATTATGGAACGGTGAAATGACGACTACAATATCAGGAGTGAGATTTTGCAGAGCGGCGAAGGCATGTGCGGCGACCCTGCCTGAATAACGATGTCCGGCATGAGGGACGATAACGGCAATGACTTGCCCATGGAGTTCCGGGGTGGGAACACTGGTCAGGTAATCATCAATGCTGGCTGCCAGGGATTTTGGATTTCCAGGATACCAAGTCCCAGCAATGGGAGAGGGCCGAAGATCAAGGTTATTCATATTTTTATTGTAGCATTAATGAAAATAAAAACCCCGCGTAAAAACGCGGGGTTAATGGCATGTTTTGGTTTATGGAATTCGATATGTGCTAATGGCATTCATGATGGTGTCGTATGTAGCCTGGTCGACACCATTATCCCACCAGGTGGTGAGCATGAGGAAGGTGGCATTGTCATCACCGCGGGTTTCGAAGAACGAGAGGCCGGAATAACCACCGCTCTTGGATTCCCACTCAAGGCGCTCGGAACCATCGTTCTGTAATTGGTCACCGGTCACTTTGATGTCGCCAACCTGACCCGTAGCGCTGTAAAGATTGTTTAATAAATTGAGTGCGAACTGACCTTTCTGGCTTTTTACAAAAGCTGTCCCGTCGTTGTAGACAATGTTTTCTACAAAGCCAAGCTGGTTGGGGGAACTGAAACGGTCATAGTAATAGTTATCACCGGTGCCGTGATCGTACAGCCAGTCACCGGGGAGTTCAAAGGAGAACAGTCCATTCTCATCCGTGAATAGGACCATGTCGCTTGTGCCTTGTTGTCCCTGATCCTGGGTCTGTTGCTGGGCCTCTTCTGTGGGGGGAGGCGGGTTGGTGGGCAATGGGATGGCGGTGGGTATTGAAGTGGGGACAGCCGTAGGGGCGGCTGAACCACCACATGCCAGGCTTACGGCTAATAGCAGGGCGCCAAAGCCAAATAATATTCGGTATTGCGATTTCATCTATAATTCTCCTGTTTTTAATTTTCGTCCAAGGATACTTTACAATTCCATACTTTGAATGGTACTTTGGTCCCATCCTGATATATGCAAATAAAAGTAAAACGCCTTCCAAAGGATAAATTGGAAGGCATTTTGATATTTTGTATACTTTGTTTATGGAGCGCTGATCTTGATCGATTCCATTTCTACAAGGATTGGAAGAACGTTATACGATGAGACGGAAACCCCAATACCGCCTTCACGCAAGCCATAGGTTCTTTCGGTGAACGTATTTACATCTTCTCCGTTGATGGTCAGCGATAATTTATCGCCTGAGCAGGAGATAGTGTACACATTTACGTCCTTCCCAATCTTGATAGCATTAGATCCGCCATTAGCAATCGCATTGTAACCAATGGATCCGCTGGGAGTAATTTCGGCGAATAAAAT
This sequence comes from Anaerolineales bacterium, assembly GCA_035333265.1. Taxonomy (GTDB): domain Bacteria; phylum Chloroflexota; class Anaerolineae; order Anaerolineales; family Villigracilaceae; genus Villigracilis. Next base: position 2,706 of record DAOQPR010000218.1, on the reverse strand, counting down.
ATTATATAGACCATTGTTGGCGATATTAAATTCATACCAGCCAACTTCCGGGTCATAACGACAGATCAAACTAACGGAATTGTTGTTCTTTCCACGATTGTCAGCCTGAACTTCAAGTTTGACATCTTCATAGGAAGTTCCTTCATAGAAGAGGTAATAATATACATATTCACTTTGAAAATCCCACACCAACTTTCCGCCTTGGGCGTCCACTGTAACTTTTTCCGGGTCGGCTGAATCGGAGCCTGTAACTGTCAGGATGGACCAGGCATCAGAAAGCGGGGAGTCGAATTCTTCTGTGAAAAATTGCTGGTTTTGCGTGTTTTGTGGCTGTGTTTCGGCTGTAGGTAGTTGAATGGTCTGCTGGGTTGGTTGTTCAACGGGGGCGCTGGTGGGTTGCGGTGGTGGCGGCGGATTCGTGGGGAGTGGCGCAGCCGTAGGTGCTTCTGTAGGCTGGCCGCTAAGGACCGAACATGCCATTCCGACCGCGAGAAGAATAGCTGCAAAAACAATGAACATTCGATATTGCGATTTCATTTTCTCTCCTTTTCCTTGACAGGTGAATGAAGTTACAACTGCTATATTCAAGGATACTTCAATATGAAAGAATGGGGAAGTGTTACCATAGTAATAGTCAGCATGGCCCCAAAAAAGTGGACTTCCAGGACTTTATGAAATAACGGACAGTTTCTTGATCTGTCCGTTATTGAAGGTCTTTTATTTTGTGGATGGCTTTCTGGTTCGTTTCGGTTTTGCTGGCGGCTCCTCTACTGGTTCGGGAACAGTTTCAAGATCGGGGATCGCGGGAGGATCAGATTGCTCTTCCAATATGGGGATATCTTGAACAGGAGCAGGTGGGGTTGGCTTGGCAACAGGATTGATACGTGAAAAGTAAGCTTTTACACTGAGATCATTGTAAAAAATAACAACCAAAATCCCAACTACCATTGAAAATACATTCCCCATTAAAAATGTAAGAATTTCCAACACGGCAATAGACATGCTTGGCTGGACGGGTTGAGGTTGTGTCGATAAGAGTTTTGCTGCATAAATGATCTCAAAAACCCCGAGAATGGTTGGCAGTATCGCAATGGGCAGACAGATCACACCAATGATTGTTCCAAGCGCCGTGGCTGAGGCAACAAACCCCCAGAATAGGTTTATGATTCCACTTACTAATGTCATTACAGCTATGGCTGTCACTAATCCGGGTTTTTGAGTTTGTGATGTCGATTCGTTCATGATATCTCCTTAAAAATTGCTTTTTAAATATAACGAATCTCTACGGGGATGGTTGCAACACTATCTATTCCTGTGAGAAGGTCAATAGTAGTCCCCCAAGGTAGGTTTGCCCGTTGGGGTCTGTGCAGGCTGGTGCCATAATGTTTGGAAGTGTTGTCCCTCCTGCAACAATACGAATATTGTAGACGACTCCTTCTACCATGTTGAAATCGGCATAGCCATTTCCCAGCTCGGATTTAAACCCGGTAAAAAAGCGATCCTCTCCCTGATCCCAGGTGATGATAATTTCCACGCCCGGTGTCTGCTGTTTGCGAGCATTCATCAGAATAAACTGAAGTAAGCCTGACTCGAATCCCGGCTGGCAGATCGTTTCCTGGCTAACAAGTGTGTAGGGGGCTCCAGGCCCAGCCGTCGGTGTAAATGCGGGCCGAGGGGTACGGGTCGAGTTGATAATGGGTGTGAGTGGAGTTTGCTCAAACAGGATATTTGTTGGTGTGGCAGTTACTGCGACTTCGTCAGTTGATTCAGGGGTTATTTCGATTGGTGTGCTGGTTGGCGGAATATCGGGAGTGTTGAAGGTTGGAAAAGCTGTAGGCGTAAATGGTTCACTGACAACGCCTTGTTTCAGGTCGGTGGCAAGTTTGGCAAGAGGTTCGGCGTTTTCGAAGGGTTCGCCTGCAGCGAGCATTCTTTGAGCTTGCGCACTTAGTGCCCCAATAGGGTCTTCGTCGCCTAGCAAGCCCAATCGAGCACTGGCACGGGCCAGGTCTTGGTTTGCAGCATAGGCAGAGGCAATGATGATTCGGTATTGATCCTTAAAGTCGGCGCGCAGGATGGATGGAGCCGCATCCACATAGCTAACGGGGGAGATAAACCATGAGTAAGCGAGACCAAGCCCGGCTCCGGTCAGAAGCGCAAGAAGGGTGTGGATTAATCCGTTTTGAAGAAGGCGTTTCATGGATTGGTGTTTCCCTCTGGCCGGTAGGTTTGCATGGCAGTTAGGAGATTTTGAAGAGACAGGATTTCGGTCTCGGTGAAGTTGTTCAATGTGGCATATTCCAGTGCGGCAGTGACTATGGATGCAGGTGTGTCACTGCCTAACATGGCCAGACGCCGGGCAGCTGTTTCAGCCTCAAAGTCGCTCGCATATGCTTCAGCCACCATGAGGACGAAGTCTGTTTTGTAATCAGTTCGCAGAACTTCGGGGGTCACATCTACATACTCAACCGGGTCAATAACCCATCCATAGAACACTCCCATTGCGATTCCAGCAATGAGGCCGAGGATGATTTTTATAATATTTGATGAAGACATGCGGGGATTATACTCAGCGCCGTAATAAACTGCGCTTTTTAGAATTATCTGAATAAAGAAATATCCGGGCAGGGGATCGGCGGCACCCGAAGACACTTCCTTACCGTTGCTATCTTTCGATCCTGGCGGGGTTCGAAAGGCTTCGCCGCG
>DAOQPR010000217.1:0-5408 GCA_035333265.1 Anaerolineales bacterium | reverse complement strand
GCCACCGAAAGCCTGTATCAAAAACTGTTGGATAATTTCAAAAATTGAGTTTTGACTCAAGCAAGCGGAGTCGGTTCCCTTCGAGCATGTTCCGCGCCGATTAGTTCCTTGAAGCTTCCCTGGGAGACAAAACGGGTATCAAACAGGAATTCCGCAATCTCGGCAAAAAACACGCGCATGCCCGCAAGTATGGAATGACGCAGGATCTTTAAATAGCGTTTATCTTTGTCGTATACCAGTCTCCATAAAGCCTTGGGCCGCAAATGGAACAAGGCCTCGGTCAACTTGACACCTGCAAACAGGGCCAATGGTTTCAGATATTGAGTGGCAAGAACCTGATTCCGATACGACCATTTTGCCAGATCAGGTTGAATGATCCTTTCAGGGTTTGTAGTCTTTCCGTCCATCGTCCAAAAATGAGGCATGAGATACATGGCGTTCAAAATATCAGAGTCCAGTTCCAGCAATCCTCTGAATTTCTCAAACATCGTCCCCCAGCTTTCCTCCTCCAATCCATAAATGATGTTCGTCAGACTCAGGATATGATTCTCCCGCAACAAGCGGACAGCTTCTCTGGAAATCGCAAACGGATTGTTCTTCCGCACCCCGGCAATGACCGAATCCTTCAGAGACTCAACGCCCATGACGACATAATCCACACCGGCCTTTTTATATAAAGGTATGAGATCAGCATCCCGCACCACATCCGCCGCTGTCATGTTGATGTTCAAGGAAAGGTTTAAGTCAGCATCCACGATCATTTGTAGGAGTATCTTTGTCACCTCTCTATCTGCCGCGAAGTTCTCATCCGCAAACCAGACCATGCTCACGTTATATTTTTCCACCAGAATTTTCAACTGAGACACGATATTTTCCGGGCTGCGATGCCTCCACTTCTTCCAAAACATCCACTGGCCGCAATAGCTGCAAGTCAACGGGCATCCACGGCTGAATTGCAATCCCGCCACATTGTCAAAACCGAACATTTTATACTTTGAAAAATCCAGTAATTCCCAGGCGGGACGATATTGGTCCAGATCCTGTATCGCTGGCTGGGAGCGATTGACAACGATTTCTCCATCCCTACGCCAGACAATGCCGGGAACATCACCAAGGTTTGGATCCTTTTCCCAGGCAATGATCAAATCACAGATGGTCTTCTCCCCCTCTCCGCGCACAATGACATCGATCTCCGGTACTTCAAGCATAATACTTTGGTAGGCATAGGAGGGATATACACCCCCATAAATGATTTTTACCTGTGGAAAATTCAGCTTAATCTCTTTGACAGTCGCAACCACAACAGTATGCGATGCCGTTGACCCCGAATGCCCCAGCAAAATATAATCTGGCTTAAACTCCCCGATCTCCTGCAACAAGCGTCTCATCGTCCAGCCATTCATGTCGTGATCCACAAGCCGCACGTCAAAACCCAAATCCAATAGCGGCCCGCCTAACAGAATCAATCCCAGCGGGGTTAGATACCCCACTCCGACTGCATTTGCAATAAAGTGCCGAGCCGGATTGATTAACATCACTTTGGCTGACATATTGCCTCCTTATTTAGGATAAAAATGGTAAAGATACTCTATTTGTGAATTTTATCACCATCATTTGCTATGTCAAGCCTTATAATTCTGCATCTTATTCTTTAGGAATTCACATGCCAAAATCCAAGATCCTCCCCTATCTCGAAGCCATGTTCGCCGTAATTGTTTGGGGCGGCACATTCATTGCCACCAAAATCGCTCTCAGTGAAGTTTCTCCAGCCACCATTGTTTGGATTCGCTTCGGTATGGGGACGTTCATTCTCGGCGTCGTTGTGGCAGCCAGAAAACAATTTGCACTGCCAGAAAGAAGCGAATGGCTCTACTTTGCCATGCTTGGTTTCCTTGGTGTCACGTTTCATCAACTCCTGCAAGCAACCGGGCTGCAAACTGCCAAAGCCACCACCACTGCATGGATCGTCGCGACCACACCGGTCTTCATTGCCATTTTGGGTTGGGTGGCTCTCAAAGAAAAATTGAATGGGCTGCAAATTCTTGGCATTGTGCTTGCGGCATTTGGGGTTTTACTTATCGTCAGCAAGGGTAATCTCAATGCGCTTTTCACAGGCGAAGAAGGAACCTTTGGCGATGTCCTTGTCCTGATCAGCTCGGTTAACTGGGCGGTCTACACCATTCTTTCACGGCGCGAGTTGGCGCGTCACCCCGCGGCGCGGATGATGTTCTTCGTGATGCTCATTGGCTGGCTGTTCGTTAACATTTGGATATTCGGTTTTGGCCCGGGTGTAAGCGAAATTCCACAACTCACTTCTTCCGGCTGGGGCGCCATTCTTGTGCTGGGCATATTTGGGTCTGGGCTGGCGTATATTGCCTTTTACGACGCATTGCAGGAGATCCCTGCATCACAGCTTGGAGCCTTCTTTAATGTCGAACCGTTGGTTACGACCGTCCTTGCTTCCTTCATGATCAACGAAGCCATTACAGCCATCACACTTATCGGCGGCGCGATCATTATTTTAGGCATATGGCTGGTAAACAAAAAGCGATAATTGCTCAAGGATGAATGATGAAAGCACGAACAACACCACATGCCAGCATCGATAAAACAGAAAAAGGATATCTTTTAAAGATTCCCGCCGGAGACTCATCCTCCTACCGATTCGCGCAGATCGACGATTACTTTGGTCTGCCTCGAAGGAAATTTCCGCATCATTCTTTAACATTGAGCCTGAGAGCCAGAACCTCCAGCCTTTCGCTCCCCGGAACCTGGGGCTTCGGCTTGTGGAACGATCCCTTTGGCATGTCCCTGGGCTTTGGCGCAAATCGCTTTCGTCTGCCAACCCTGCCAAATGCGGCCTGGTTTTTTGGGGCATCAAATGAAAACCACCTTTCGTTTGGCAACAAACCTGCAAATGGGTTTCTTGCACAAAGTTTTTGTTCGCCCAAGTTTCATGCATCTTTGATTCCCGCCGGGTTGGTTCTGCCCTTTTCAGCCAAAACGACTCGCCGCATGTTAGGAAAGGTCATTGCCGAGGACTCATCCACTCTCAGCGTGGATGCAACTCAATGGCATAGATACAGGCTGGAGTGGAGTCGGAGGCGCGTGGCCTGGTATGTGGACGAGGTTCAGGTGTTCGAATCGTCTGTCAGTCCGAATTCACCCCTGGGATTGGTCATCTGGATTGATAATCAATATGCAGCATTCACGCCAGATGGAAAAATATCGTTTGGCGTATTGGAAAGTGAAGAGGAGTGGTTGGAGATTGAAGACCTGGAGATGAGCAATGTGAATTAAAAAAGAGGCCGCCATTCTGGAAGCCTCTTTTCGATTTTGATGAATTTAAAATAGACCTGGCCAAAAAGTTGGCAGGTAAACCTTTAGCAACGCGTCGATGATAAGACCGAGAATAAGATAACCGCCAAATTTACGGTTATGCTGAAAGGCAAACCCTGAGAACCATACGGGCCAAACAGGCCAGCCTTCAGGTGCCTGTGCAGGTTTGGGGTTGTTCATCACCTTGATCACCATGAGGGCTTCCTTATAGGCAAGGAAGATGATCAGCATGGCCGGGGTGAAATAGCCGTCGAGAACGAGATACAGGGTCACCAGATAGATGAGTACGATCGCAACCTGATTCACGCGACGAGCATTCGCCTCACCCACCCGAACGGGAAAGGTGCCCACGCCTTTTGCCTTATCGGGATCGTGCTTATCGATGTGTTTGGCCACGTTAATGCTGCCCACGCTCAAGCCAAATGGGATGCCAGCAACAAAGACATTCCAATTCAGGCTGCCAGTGATCACAAAGTAAACGCCACCGATCAGGATCGGTCCCCAAATGAGAAAGATCAGGAATTCGCCGATCCCCCAGTATTTAAATGGATAGGTGTAAGCAAGCAGGACGATTGCACCAAAAGCAAATAGGACAATGGTGTTGACGTTAAACCCAGTGTGGAAGAGGGCATACACTCCGGCCAGAGTGGCAAGAAAACCGCTTACAAGGAACCAGCGGATGGAAGTTTTGTTATCCCAAAATTTTTGCACGAGGGGATGAACGCCATATTCGGTGCGGAAATAATTATTTCGATCCACGCCACGGTTATAGTCGGTATAGTCATTGAGAATGTTATTGGTGCCATGGGCAATGAACAGACCCAGGGTGACAATGATGAAGGTCAGCCAGTCAAACTTGCCATCACGGGCGGCAAGAATGCCTGCAATGATGCAGGAGTACACAGTGACCAGGGTAACGGCAGAACGGGTGGCGATCAACCATTTTGAAATGACATCGAGGGCATCCCATTCCTTCTTGTCATCCATTTTGATCAACTGCCAGGAAGCCTTGCGCCACATCGCAAAATTGATATGCATACTTTCTCTCCTTGAGATATTAATAAATGAATTATTCAGTCTTTCGACGCGGGATTATACAACTCTTTGAGCATCCCCACAGACATATAGGTTATGGACAGATAATCGCTACAAAATTAACGTTATAAATAATTGCCGGTCCGTAAATCTGGGAAAATTGCAAGCCATTGTTATCAATATAACCAGCGCTCATATTGGGTGGAACATGAATGGTATAAGAATTATCCACACTCGCCATCTGCCAGGACATAAGTTGTCCATCCGCCTTCCAAAGACTCGCTGTTCCTCCAAAAGTGGCAGCCGCTCCTGCCTGCGTTTTAGGGCACCCAGCAGCGGCAACCCCGCCTGTCCTTACCGTCGTATCTGGAAGCTCCGGACGAACCCCGCTGGGAATCAGTTTCAGGATGTCAGTTGCTGTAAAACCTTGAGGGGCTGGGGTTGGCGTGACCAAACCAAATAAAACGGCATATTGACCGCTGGCATAAAGCCAGCCCGCAAACCCCGCAATTACTAAGAAAATGGATATCCCTGCGATAACCAGAAAACGCCTGCCTTGTTTTTTTGCTTCCTGTTCTGCTCTACGTTTCAAGGCACGTAATGCACCCGCAGCCTGCTCTGAAGTAGCCCCTGCCTGAATGAGAACAAATTCGATTTTCTTGGGTGGGTTGCCCAAGCGGTACATTCCCAAGGCACGTTCCCAAACTTCCTGGTTGGTCATGGATTTTGGCGGAGGTGCAATAAATTCCTGTACGGGTTGAGGGGTGTGACGACTCTTCTCAATGATCTCATGCAAGGCGGCTGCTTCGATCCATTTTTTGTAAAGAATGGCATCCGCTGCTTCATAACGATCAGGGATAACCTTAACGCGGACCATCCGTCCGCTGGTATCCACTTCAAAGGAGATCTCACATTTGGAACAGATGAAATAATCCGGGATATCCGGTAAGTGAATGACTTTGAGTGCTTTTTCCCCGCAGGCCAAACAACGGCTGCCAGACCAGGAATCCGGTAACTCTCTTCTTGGGGTCAGC
>DAOQPR010000216.1:0-5431 GCA_035333265.1 Anaerolineales bacterium | reverse complement strand
TCGAGGCGGGAATTCCGTCTTTCGACCAGGAGCAGGCCTTCATCAGGGCTGAGGCGAGCGCGAAACATTAACCCACGCAATCTGCATAGAAATGAGTCGCAATATCCCACTTGTGCCGGATATTCGAGCGACCTGCTTAAGTTTTTGATGTGTATCTGTTGGGGCATGTCTTGTCACAAAGAAAGCGGCGTTTCCGCCGCCTGGAAAATTTCAGACCTGGTTTATACGTCGCTGAAAATTCTGTCGACGCTATCTATCAATTCTTTGGGACTGAAGGGTTTGGCAATATAATCATCCACCTTTGCAATATGCAAACCGAGGACCTTGTCAATGTTCTGCGCCTTTGCGGTTACCACAATGACTGGAATATCCCGCAGGGCGGCATCTGCTTTCATTTGTTGATATACTTCCCATCCATCCATATCCGGCATCATCAGATCCAGTAGGACCAAATCCGGGTGGGTTTCGCGCACAAGGCGAATCCCTTCCACACCGCCTGGTGCGCCATACACATCAAACCCACGACGGTTAAGAATTAACCGAATGAGATCGATCATCTCCGGCTCATCTTCGATGCATAGGATTTTTTTATTAGTTGAAGATTCCATGATCGTCTGCCTTCGGTTGCAAGTTTACCATAAAAAAATTTTTGTCATTGTTTATGAAAATCATCACATGGAACGTGAACGGAATTCGAGCGGTACTCGGACGCAACGGTCTGGATTGGGCGTTCAAATCTTCTCCCGATGCGCTTTGTCTTCAGGAGGTAAAAGCCCGGCCTGAGCAGTTAAGTGCCGAGTATCGTTCGAAATTGCAATTGCCTTATGCCTGGAATCCCGCCGAACGTGCGGGGTATAGCGGGGTGGCGACTTTTTATAAAAATTTACCGGATGAGATTGAGACAGGAATGGGTGAGCCGAAGTTTGATGTGGAGGGGCGGATCATTCAAACTCGTTGGAGTGGCCTGCGCCTTTTTAATGTCTACTTTCCAAGCGGGCAGCGCGGGCATGACCGGGTGAAATATAAGCTTGATTTTTATGCTCATTTGCTCGAGATTTGCAGGCTGCTTCATGCAAAAGGGGAGCAGTTGATTATTACCGGCGATTTCAACACAGCCCATATGCCCATCGATCTAAAGAACCCAAAAGCCAATGTAAAGACTTCTGGCTTTTTGCCGGAGGAACGAGAATGGGTGCAGAATTATCTGAACAACGGATTTGTCGATGCTTATCGTTGCCTATACCCGGAACGGGTTCAATACACCTGGTGGACGTACCGGTTGAATGCGCGGGCCCGGGGAATTGGCTGGCGGTTGGATTATTTTCTGATATCCGAGTCCCTCTTGCCGCGCGTTAAGGACGTTATCGTTCATGATGAAGTGATGGGATCGGATCACTGCCCAGTGGAATTGGTTTTGCGCTAGGTTATACGGGAATTCCCTGCCTGGGGCGGATCGATTGGCATGAATTTCGAAATTGTTTGATTACTCCCATAACCTCTATGAACGAAGTCGTTGTCTTCATGCCTTCTTTATATAAAATTCGTTTTGCAACCTCTTCAAGTTGAAAACACCAATATACCGACATGAGCGGATTGATCCAAAGTTCACTGTTTCGGGTGCGGGGTGTCACATGGTAATCGCCGTATCGACCTTCAAGGGCGGAAAGGATCGAACTGGTGACGATGCTGATGTCACGCGGCATGGCATTGAAAACATAGTCACTTGCCTTGCGATACTCATGCACTTCAGGCATATCGTCTGTTAGTGAGAACAAACCCAGATAACCCTTGTTGCGTATCAATTCAGAAACGGCTTCCAAAAAATGGGCATGGCAGATGCCGTGATAGGCATCCACACCAAAGCCAAGGCATACCAGCATCTTTTTGATGCCCCTGATTTCATCGACAGCCAGGATGGAGGTAATATCTTCATACGGGGTTCCCAGCCCAGATTCATCGCCTCTCATCAGGCTATCTGTTCCGCCATCGACTAGGATGATTGTATCCAGATCATGGTGTTTGATCAGGGCTTGGTAACTTTCAATTAATGGAAGGACACCTGTTTTTTCAAAACAATACACCGGCACATCCCAGCCTTGTTCCTTGAACCATTTCGACAGGTAAAGTTCTGGAAAATAGTCTGTGTAATTTGGTGTGTTGGAGGTAACTTTTACTACTGATGGGGATAATCGTTTCTCCCCGGTGATTTGCGGCGGCGGGAGAAAGGAAAAGGAAAAATTTGCCAAATGGACAGTTTTGCCTGCCGCCCTTAATCCGAAGTAAAGGGGCAGCCCACTAAAGATATCAAATCCGCCTCCCGCCCCTGCAAGCAGGATGGTTTGAGAGTCTTTCAGTTCATCGAAAAAAGGCAATGTGAGCATGGCGTTCCCTTTTACTTTTTTGGAATGAAATTATAGCATTCGGTCAAAATGATCGGCGTGGCAAAAGGTTTGGGCGGCCGGGCAGGGTGCAGGGTCGATTTGGAGGCGTGTTAGAGATTCATAATAAAAAACGCCCGATTCGCCGCGTCTAAGAGATGGGCTTGGTATAATGCTCATGTAAGTCAAATTTGGAGGATTCCGTGAATTCCCGTAGTCAATCGTTTTTTGTGTACTTTCTTTTGCTCGTAGCCATTGGAGCCATGCTGTATATGGGGTTCCGTGATAATACCAGCACAACAGAGCCATTAACCATCAGTGAAGTGGCCAAAATGATCCAAAATGGCCAGGTTTCTCGAATCATTATCGGTGAAGACGATACGATTCGTGTGGTTAAGGTGAATGGGTCGGAAGAAAATGCCCAGGAGTCTCGCAAGGAAGCCGATACCACCCTGGTGGAACAGCTTCGCGATTATGGTGTGACTCCCGAACAACTGACCGGTGTGAACATCGAAGTCAGCGCACCTTCGATGTGGGGCGGTTTGTTGAGTGGTGCCTTGTACCTTTTACCGGTACTGTTTATGGGCGGTCTGTTATGGTTCATTTTCCGCCAGGCGCAAGGCAGCAATAATGCGGCGATGTCCTTTGGTAAATCGCGCGCCCGTATGTTCAGCGGCGAACACCCCACCGTAACCTTTGCGGATGTGGCTGGTGCAGACGAAGCCAAGCAGGAACTGGCTGAGATCGTTGAATTCCTGAAAGAACCACAAAAGTTCATTCAGCTGGGCGCTCGTATTCCGAAGGGTGTTCTGCTTGTAGGCCCTCCCGGAACCGGTAAGACCCTTCTTTCAAAAGCTGTTTCTGGAGAAGCTGGCGTGCCTTTCTTCTCCATCTCTGGTTCCGAGTTTGTGGAAATGTTTGTGGGTGTGGGCGCAAGCCGTGTGCGTGATCTGTTCGACCAGGCGAAGCGACATTCTCCCTGCATCATTTTTGTGGATGAAATTGATGCGGTAGGCCGCCAGCGTGGAGCGGGGCTCGGCGGTTCACACGATGAACGCGAACAGACCCTCAACCAAATGCTCGTCGAAATGGACGGTTTTGATACAGACACCAACATCATCATCATTGCCGCCACGAACCGGCCTGATATTCTTGACCCAGCGTTGCTGCGCCCTGGTCGCTTTGACCGCCGTGTGACCCTTGACCGCCCCGATGTAAAGGGTCGCGAGGCAATTTTGAAAGTGCATGTTAAAGGTAAGCCATTGGAACCCGGCGCCGACCTTGCCTCTGTGGCGCGTGGTACACCCGGTTTTGCCGGCGCTGACCTTGAAAATCTCGTCAACGAAGCAGCCATTTTATCCGCCCGCCGAAATAAAAAATCCATTGGGCAGTCGGAATTGGAAGAAGCCATCGAACGCGTCGTGATGGGTCCCGAACGCAAGAGTCGCCTGATCTCTGACGAAGAGAAGCGCATCATTGCCTACCATGAGGCTGGTCATGCCATCGTAGCCAATGCCATCGCTGAAGCCGATCCCGTCCAAAAAGTGACCATCGTCGGTCGCGGACAGGCTGGCGGCGTGACTTGGTTCCGCCCCGATGAAGACCGCATGCTCATGTCTCGCAAGAAGATGCTTGCCACCCTGGCCTATGCGCTCGGTGGCCGCGCCGCCGAAGAACTCGTCTTCGACGACATCACCTCTGGTGCCTCCGGCGATATTGAACAGGTGACCCGAATTGCCCGTGCCATGGTCACCCGCCTCGGCATGAGCGCTGAAATGGGCACCATGGTCTACGGCCAAAAGGAAGAGTTGATCTTCCTCGGGCGTGAAATTTCTGAACAACGCGATTATTCCGACGCCGTTGCCGAACAGATCGACCGTGAAGTTCGCAAATTGGTCGAAGACGCCTACAAACAAGCCAAGGCAACCGTGAAAAAATATCGCAAGCAATTGGATGCCGTGGCCCAGAAACTCCTTGAGGTTGAGTCCATCACCCGCGAAGAGTTTGAATCCATCTTCCCGCCGCCGCTTGGCAAGAAAAGCGGTACTCCGCAAGTCGCATAATAATGATAAAAGTACCTTCTGCAAGAAAAAAACGCAGAAGGTACTTTTTATTTTCGGCAACCGATGAAAATTTTGGCGATCCTTTTCACGATCTTTATCGTGGCAGTCATCATCCTTGCAGACCAACATGCCCTGCCGCCATTTATTCGCGCGCTTTATGATTTTCCAAATGGGGACAAAGCCGGGCACTTCATCCTTTTTGGACTCCTCAACTTTTTTCTTACCTCGGCCTTTCTCTCACGCCTCACACCTGACCGAAAGTGGGTTGCCCTACTCGTCGGCCTGACTCTCGCCCTGGCTGTTACCGCCGAAGAATTCTCACAGCAATATTTTGCCAGTCGCACGTTCGATCTGGTGGATCTTTCCGCTAGCCTGCTTGGATTGTTGCTGGGTGGTTGGGCTGCCTTGTACATAAAAAGAGCAGGTCAAGCCTAAACTTGACCTGCTCTTTTTTTTAAGGCTTCAACACTAAGTGGCCTTCCGAGTCCTTGATGATGGAGTCTTGGTCCCACCACATTGGGTAATATTCAATATTTGCCCACATGGGAGCCATATCCACATAATGTTCGTGATAGGCATGACCAGACTGCCCGGTTGTATGCACCGTAACTGAGTTGTTCAAATTACTCATATCCACGATCATGCGCATGGAGGGCAGCCAGTCCACTTCAAAGGAGACGCCCACATCCCAGCCGGTGGCATTGACGATACTTTTGCCGCCGCTCGTCTCGAACGGCCCGCGGTTGAACAGGTCTTCGATCAGGAAGATGCCTGATTCACCCAGGGTGCTGTTGCGGAAGGTGGATGTATGTAAACTGCCCCAGGTAGGCCACTGGGTGTTGTCATAACCATAGTTATCTTCCACCTGTTCCACGGTCTCGAACAGCGATGTGAGGTAAATATCATCCCGGGTCTCTACCACGTTATTGGTGGTTTTATCGTCCCAAAGGACATCATTGGGGATTTCGATCAAATGACGCATGATCTCGA
>DAOQPR010000215.1:0-5445 GCA_035333265.1 Anaerolineales bacterium | reverse complement strand
CAATGGAGCGGTTGATGGACTGACGAATCCACCAGGTGGCATAGGTGCTGAATTTAAATCCGCGGCGCGGATCGAACTTGCCGATGGCCCTCAGTAAGCCCATATTGCCTTCCTGAATTAAATCAAGCAACGGAATGCCGCGCCCAAGATAACGCTTGGCAACGCTGACCACCAGGCGCAAGTTAGCACGAATCAACGCCTGGTTCGCTCCCATAGCCCGGTCGTGGGCTGCATCCATTTCAGCGATCAACAACTCATCTGACGGCAGGTTACGATACAACGTGCGTTGGGATGGAAAGACCTGCTGCACTCGCACATGCGGCAACAACCACTCGGCATATTTGAAGGGAAGCAGATATAAGCACAGGAAAACACTATAGGCATGGCGGGCAAGGTTATCCCATAACTGATCACTGCCCCACTTTCCATTATCAAGGTAGGCCCGTAGATACGAAGGCGATTCAAATTCCCAGCCCGCATGCAACGACTGCGCCTCTGCGATCAACATCGGCAGGTCAGGCAGATCATGTTCAATGCGCTCGGCATCTTCAACCAGGCGGTCCCAGGAGGTTAGCATTTCGGCAAAGATCGAATGATAAACCGACATCATTTGAGAAACACCCTTGCGTTGTTTCAACTTTCCCAATGTAGTCGCCATGCGGTCGCCTTCGATCAAGGTCGCCAGACGGAACTCACTGTCGGCGCCAAGCAGTTTCACCTGCCCGATCTCGCGCAGATACAGGCGTACCGGGTCATCGCCCAATTCCGTCGACTCGCGCGTATGCAGGGTAATGACCTCTTCCAGGTCTTCCTCCTGCTGGGCGATCAGGGAATCATCTGGTTCAATAAACTCATCCGTCTGAAACTCGGAAGCGGCCTGAAATTCCTCCTTCATGGATTCAATAACGCCATCCATGGAAAAATCGCCGCGCAACACAGGCGCACTTTCCTGATCGTGCTCCCGATGTGCTGGCCGTCCTTTTTTGGCTCCCGCCTTGTTTGTGATCTCTTTGCTGTGTACCGAGCTTTTTACTTTTGGATTCTTAGAGGCAGACATACGGTTCCTTTTTATTAAGACTGTCTCCTACCATGCTCAAACCCTATGATGTCACGTCTGTCGTTTCGATAACTTCAACTTTGCATGATCCAGGCTGCGCAGCAAGCGTGTAAACTGCATGGTCTGTTCCTGATATGCCTTAAGGTTCATTCCGCCTTGTTGTTGTTCATCCTCCTGCATGAAGCGCAGCTGATTCACATTTACCATGGCATGGCCTCGCCGCAAGTCCAAAAACCTGGCCAGCAGGTCATCCAACAGGCGCTCATTCAATGGGTCAAGTTTTTCGGTCTGCACAAGCAATTCCGCTGTCAACGGTGAAAGCGCATCCGGCATTTGGCTCGCCATAAACTGCTGATGATCCTTTTCATCCTGTTCCATTGCAAGCCGAAGCACACCAAACAACAACTGATGGTCAGTATACTCGAAATCCTCCACAGCCAACGGGCTGAGACCAAACTCCTCAAGCTCGCGATCGAGGCGATACAACAGTTCGGGTCTGCGAAGCAAAATGCCCAAACAATACGTCTCGATCTTCATACGTGGATGGACCGATGCCACCACCGGCGACTCTGCACTGCGGCTGGATTCGGCTCCCCGGGGCTTGCGCCTCAACATCGGACCTCGGGCTGGGGCGGCCATTAATGCGCTTTCATTTACCCGTAACATTCTCGCCAACGCCTGACGATATGTATCACGTTCCAACGGGTTGCCCAGGTCATCGATCAGCGGCAGAACCTGCGCCGCAATTTGATTCTTGACCTTGGGGTCATTCAAGTTCTGACCTGCCGCCAGGGTCTCCATTACATGGGTGACGATGGGCTTGGCATTCTCGATGATGCGTTTCCATTCCTCTTGATCTCGTGCCACGATCTCATCCGGGTCGAGGTCATCGGGAATGGCGGCCACACGCAAATCGGCTTGCAGACGAGATTCGTTTCTCAACAAGCCGCGCGCATCAAAGGCCAGCTCGCCTTCCTTATCCATTGCAGAACGGGCGGCATCCAAACCGCGCAGAACGGCTTTTTGCCCGGCCAAGTCGGGGTCGAGCGCGAGGACAATGCGGCGGGTAGAGCGTTTGAGCAAACGCAATTGATCTTCAGTGAGCGCCGTGCCCATCGGCGAGACGACGTTCTCATAACCCGCTTGATGCAGGGCGATCACGTCGAGGTAGCCTTCCACGATCACAGCCTGGTCGGCGGCACGGATGGGTTTGCGGGCGCGGTCCAATCCATACAGAATGCGTCCCTTGTTGAAGATGGGTGTTTCGGGGCTGTTCAGGAATTTTGGAATATCGTTCGGGTCGACAATACGCGCGCCAAAACCGGCCATTCTGCCATTCTCGTCGCGGATGGGGATCATGATGCGGTTGCGGAAGCGGTCGTAGATGCGGGTGACGACGGATGAGTCGCGGGCATCTTCCGTCTCACGCACGGTGACCAGGCCAGAGTCCACCAGATCCTGCTCGAGGTAGCCGCGGTTTTTGAAATAGGTCAGGGCGTTGTCGAAACCCTGGGGAGCATAGCCCAGGCCAAAGGTTTCGATGGAGGCGTCTGTCAGTCCGCGCTTTTCGCGCAGGTAGGTCAAGATATCCTTGTTGTTGAGCAGATGATTGCGATAATAAAGAAGGGCATCTTCCAATAGCTTGCGGAGGTGGTCGTGGGCCTCACGGGCCTGCGGGGTGTCGCGTTGATATTCAGGAAGTTCCACTCCGGCGCGTTGGGCAAGTTTTTTGAGCGCTTCCTTGAAGTCGATGCCTTCGCGCTTCATCACGAACTTGAAGATATCGCCGCCTTCGTTACATGCGCCAAAGCAGCGCCAGGTGCCTGTCTCAGGCCAGACGACGAAGGCGGGTGTATGTTTGTTATCGTGAAATGGACAAAACCCGGTGTAGTTTTTGCCTGCATGGCGCAGTTTGACCCCCGCCTCAGAGACGAGGTCAACCAGGTCGATGCGGGATTTGATATCTTCCAGGGTGGACATGCTATGTGAATTATAGACGATATTACCGGGCGGTTTGTTGTAATCGGGTCAAATCTAATGTATAGTTTATTTATCGACTTTAATTGTGACGGAAGAGACCATGAAAAAATCAGCCGAAACGGATAACTTTGATAGGTTCATAAAAATTTTAGGTGAAATCGGCGGGTATGTCTCGACCATCCTTCCATATCTGCTTGCACTTCTCGGCAAAGGATCGATCCCGTATGCAACCATTGTGGCAACTCTTACGCTCATGGTCAGCGTTATCGTCCTTTGGAGGTGGCGCTGGCCTATTATTACCAGGAGAAAGACATCGCGTGGGAAGGTAAAAGAGGCAACCGCGAGTCGTCTGGTGGATTACTTCCGCGCTGGTGTTGCAGACCAGTTCGAAATGCCGCTCATCCAACGGCGGGCGGAGATCGTTCTGTTGTCCATTTTTGCTCTGGGGGCGGTCAGTGTGGGCGGATTTAATTCCCCGGTGATTGCTGAGGAAATAAGCGGGCTTCACTGCCTTTCGGAAAACGACGGCTTTCGCATCATCATCACCAACTTCGACGCGGAAAAACATCAGTTCGAAAACGACCTTGCCAATATCATGCATCTGCAAACTGGGAAAAAATTCCAGGTATGCAGGTATAACAAGGATATTCAACTGGCGGACGATGCGATCGAAGCGGGTAAAAAGAATGCTGCGAAACTTGTAGTGTGGGGAAATATCAACAATGGACAGGTCAACCTATATCTGAACTCCATAGAATGGGAGATGTTAAACGCGATCTACAACAAGTTGACCATCAACCAGGGTCAGGAAGAATCCGTCTTTCTAACTGAAAATATTTCGGCTGAGATATTATTCTTTCAGGGGAATGTGGAGGAAGCGCAGGTCAATCTCAACGTTGCGCTTGATACGGCCCGGCAACAGGAATGGGTGGCGAAAAATCCGAACCTTCTGGCGGAGGGATACCTTTTGCTTGGGTTGCTCCATGATCCCAACTACACTCCGGCAGAAAATGCCAATGAAGGCCGAGCGATCAAGGAATATACCAGCGCCATCGATATTGTCGAAACCTGGAGCTTAAATCTTGAAGGTGCATACCTGAATCGAGCACAGCTTTATGATCTGCGCGGCGACTTCGATCATGCAATTGCAGATTATGACACCCTGATCGCACGGGATACCGAGCCGGGACTGTATTTGTATTGGATACGTTCCGAGGTGAAATTGAAAGCCGAACGGTGTGAAGAGGTTATTGCAGACCTGGAGACCATCCGTCAGCGCCCGGGCGTCGAATCGGACGGAGAGTATCTGTACATTCTCCACACACTGGGCAAAGCCTATCTGTTGTGCGGCAAATCGGATTCGGCAGAAAAAACCTATCAGGAAATGCCCCCGTTGACACCAGACGATGTTGAATATTTCTCCAGTGATCTTGGCGAATTCAGCGCCAATCTTCCTGAAGAAGCGAAGGAGGTGATTGCAAGAATACTAACGCACATCCTGGAACTAAAACACGAATAAACAACACAATGGAGTTAATCATGAAACAGGAAGAACAGGATCAAAGATCATTTCAAAAACTGCCCTCGATTCCAGATTACCCCAATGCCCCTCTACCTGCGTGGAAGCACTATGGCATAACGAACTATGCAGGCCAGATGCTGGTGGATAAACTTGACAGCATTCAATACCCTGGATACATGATAGGGCTCGAATTAACCTGCCTGCTCGAGGATGAAAGTTCTTATTCGATGAAGTTTGGGATGGTGGAGATCCCGGCTGAAGAATCAAAAGAACAGGACGAGCCAAATGAACTGCCCATCGATGATGATTTCCTGCTGCAGCTCTACCAGGATGTCAAAACCCTGATGGTCGAAAACGCTCCTGATTATCAAGGAACCCTCGAACCCATGCTGACCTATGTAATGACCGGTTCCAAGATCAAGGTGCAGATCATGTGCCGCAGACCCGAAGTGTGTACCCTGAATCACACGGACAAGCGCGTATGCAAGAAAGTAGGCACTGGCCCCTGGACATGTTTGGACAAGCATTTCAAATGTAAATAAAACAACACCCTGCAATTTCACATTGATTGCAGGGTGCCTTCTTCTTATGCTTAACCAACGCTGGCGTGGACCGCTTCGCGTGGTTGGACAAAGAGAAATTCCTCCCCGGGCAGGATTGGGAATTATAATAATGACATAGTTCAGGAGATTGACTATGTTTAACCGTATTGCTTATGACAATGAAATCCTTGGCGGAAAACCGCACATTGTTGGCACGCGCCTGAGCATTGAATTTATTCTCGAACTCGTTGCCAGCGGAGCAACCACGGACGATATGCTTAATGCCTATCCCCAGTTGACCGCCGAAGCAATTGAGGATGCTTTGCGATTTGAACATAGGTTGC
>DAOQPR010000214.1:0-5525 GCA_035333265.1 Anaerolineales bacterium | reverse complement strand
GCATACGCTAGGTCTGACCTCGGGCATTGAACAAAAAGCCGAAGCGTTCCGCAAGGCAGATGTGCCGTTTTTCGAAAATTGGGAGTCTTTGATAGGGGCGGGTGCTCTATAATACGACCTTGAAAATCCAATCATCCTAGGGCATCTAGCACTTTGAGATTCAAGACCTTCCCTTCATTTTTTTTGCTGGCGAGCCTGGCGCTTGCAGGCGCATTAATATTCAATGTTTTGATTCATGTTCGTGTTGCCAGTTTGGATAAATTGGCCACCCTGGAATGGATCTTGAGCATCCTTTGTTTTGTCATCGGTATTTTATGGTGGCGTAAAGAGGATCTCCCTACGGCCGGGAAGTCTATAGATTTTTTGTTTGCCAACAAAAAACAAGTTGTCACCTTGCTTGGACTCTTTTCTGTAGGATTGTTTGTGAGGCTGGCATTCTTGATGCAGCACCCATATCCATGGACAGGTGACGAAGCCGAGATCGGTCTGGAGGGAATTCAGTTGCTGACTGGAGAGAAGACCTATCTCTTCGGAGTGGGCTGGTCCGGTCAACCCAATGTATCTTTCCTGCCTGCCATGTTCAGTATGATGCTGTTTGGCCGCACCATGTTCGCTATCAAGCTCGTCAGCGTGCTTGTTGGCGCACTCAGTATTCCGGCCCTGTATCTGCTTGCACGTGAATGGTTCGATTTCAAGGTTGCCTTACTTGCAAGTCTGTTTTTGATCGCCTACCCGGTCCATTTGCAATTCAGCCGGATCGGCGTAGGAAATATCTTTGACAGTTTAATGGCGCCATTGACGTTATGGTTGATCTTTCGCGCCTCACGCACCGGGGGAGTTGTTTCCTACCTTCTGGCTGGGCTGCTCACTGGAGCTTCATTCTACCTATATGTTGGCACGCGGCTCGTGCTGGCATTCGCCATTGGCACATGGATGTATATTGCGATCACACGCGACGGTTTTCTGCGCGCGAATGCCAGACAGTTGGCTATTTATTTTGGAGCCTTACTGGTAACCATCAACCCGATTGCAGTATTTTTTATCAAATACCCAGGCCTTTTTATGACCCGTATCGGGCAGGAGGGAATCTTTCTAAATGGCTGGCTCGAAATGTACATGGCTCAAACCGGGCTGACAGTCTGGCAGGTCTTGCGGAATCAGTTTGTACAAACAGTGCAGGTCTTTTTTTACGGAGGCACAGCAGCAAACTTCCTAAACTTTGACCGCCCATACCTGACCATTCTTGGTTCACTTCTCTTTCTGATCGGGTATGGATATTCCCTTCTGCATTTACTGGACAGGCGGCATTTCATTCTGCAAACCTGGTTTTGGTCGGTGCTCATTCTGGGCGGCGTTTTAACGATCAACCCGCCAGCCAATACCCGGCTGGTCATGGTCACACCGGCAACAGGATTGTTCATTGCATTGGGTATCTGGCAGGTCTCAGTTGTACTGACACATCTGCATGTCCAGCAGACATGGATACCTGCTATCCGTGGATTCCTTATTATTGCCCTTGCAGTTCAAAATTTATTATTCTATTTCGTGCATTATTATCAGGGACGTTTCTTTGCCGATGCCAGCGGCGAGATCGGCATGGAGACCGGGCTGGAGTTACAGAGACTCGGCCCCAAGTATGATTACATCTTATTCGGCGATCCGCTGGTCTATGCTGATATTCCCACCACCGTATTTCTCGCTCCTGAAAACAAAAAAGTGAATCTGACAACCAATACCCTTTCGGAATTTTACATCGAGCCAGGCCATGGAGCCTTTGTAGCTGCCATTCCTGAAAATGAGTTTCTTCTCAAACAGGTAGCTTCAAAATATCCCGGCGGAGAATACAAAGTTGTCTATTTCAAAATGAAACCAGATGTGCTGTACTATGCCTACATCCTGCCTCCCCCTGGGAGCAATGTTCCGTAAATTTGCATCCATTCATCTCTGATCAGTGTTCTTAATTCAAAATCGAATGTCAGGAGTTTCCTTTGAATAACATCATTGCCTTGGTCATAACCTTTGTTCTCTCCCTTGCCTTTTTACGCTCCATGGATTTTATTGCCCATCGCGGCTGGATGGACAGCAAACTCAGTCGCAAGGTCATCCACATTGGCACAGGACCGCTTTTCGTGTTGTGCTGGTTCCTTTTTAATGACGCCCCATCCGCACGCTGGCTGGCGGCTTTGGTGCCGTTTGCTATTACGGTTCAATTTGTGTTGATCGGTCTGGGGGTGATAAAGGATGAAGCTTCGGTACAGGCCATGTCCCGAACTGGTGACCCGAAAGAGATCCTGCGAGGCCCCTTGTATTATGGAATTATGTTTGTGGTACTGACAGTGGTCTACTGGAAGGATTCGCCAATTGGCATTATCGCATTGATGATGATGTGCGGTGGTGATGGCATCGCCGATATTTTCGGCCGACGCATCCCTTCGCCCAAACTGCCGTGGAGCAAGGAAAAATCGGTGGCGGGGATGGTTAGTGTGTTCATCGGCGGGTTTGTGTTTTCGGCCCTGATGATCTTTGTTTATTGCAGTGCTGGGGTCTTTACAGCCCCATTTAGCGGCTACCTTCTTCCCATTGCTGTTATTTCATTGGTGGGGGCGGCTGTGGAATCCTTGCATTACAAGGACATTGACAATATCAGTATGACATTGGCCTCTGCTTTATTGGGGCATTGGTTCTTTTAATATGTGATGATTTAAAAGAACACAACTTGATCACTGTTGCAGGACGATGTCTCCTAATTCGCGCATAAATATTTCTGTGAACTTCTCCATCCCAAGGGAGTTCATATGTAGAGAATCAACATAATAACTTTCAAAAATTCTTGGGTCGTTCCAGTAGTTGAGAAGATAAACGCCTTCCCGCCCGGTTAGAAATGTATCCAGCGAATTTCTGTAAGCGCTCATTTCAGGTTCAGGGCCATAGACCCTTGAACGTACAAAGATGAGTTTCACTCCATTCTTTTGGGCCAGTTCGATCATGGGCAAAAGGAGTGAAGAATCGATCTGATCTTCGAAACTTAATTCTGCTTCGGCGTAAAGTGTCTTCGCTGCATCTTCCTGGGCGAGGTTAAGTGCCACGGGATCAACCTCTCTGCCAAAAATAGAGCTTACTGCATCGTCAGTGCAGGGCCGGTCACAATTTAACAGGAGCGCGGTCGGCAAATAGCGAAGCGCGTTGTCCATGTCCTGGCGGATTTCCTCACGGGCCGTGTAAAGTGGAATGTATTTTTGCGCAAACTTTTCCAAGGGTGTCATCTGACTGATGAAGGCCCGTTCGATCACCAGTGGTTCGTTTTTTGTAGCATAATCATCGAGCAGCGCAAAATATCTGCCGGTCGTACGATACTGCGGGACAGTTAACATGGTGTTGCGAAAAAAGATGACGATATATTTCGGAAGGTGCGGCGCGTCAAAAATGATGTTCTTCATTTGGAGATACCACGCCGCCGTACCGGATCCGGGGGTTGCCATCTCGTATATGGGCATCTTCAACCCTTCAGCCAGAAGTTCCGGGTTCACACTTTGATACAAAACTGAATCGCCAAGCAAAATAATGTCAGGCTCGGTTTCGCGGATTCCCTGAATATGCTCACTTTTAACATCCGGGTCAAAGATAGGGCCAAGGGCGGCAGGATAATCGAGATTGTATTGGCGTGGTATAAGGATTCCGGATACCAGCAAAACAGATCCGATCGCGATGATGAAGCGCAGGAAGGTAAGGCGGGAATTCATCAGAATTGGAAGTAGATAAAATCCGGTGATGACGAGTTCATGAAAATAATTGTCATCACAAGGGCAAGGACATAATACGCGGCATGCAGGCTGATACGTTGTGGGGCATGAACATCGAGCGCATGCTTGAAGAGCATCAACGCTGCATAAAACGAAATCATCACCAACAATACAAAGGATGCGATCAGTTCATTCGTACTACGGAAAAACGGCGAAACAGTCAGCGCATTCCAAAGCCATTGGATCGAGGTGGCACGGAAGATCAGCCATCCAAAAACGATCAGCGAGAACATGCCTGCCCATGCAAAAAAACGCTGCATGGGATTTGAAGTCGCGCGAATGCCATACAACTGGTAAATTATTATCAGGACACCATAATATCCCCCCCAAATGATAAAGGTTAGACCCGTGCCATGCCATAGCCCGCTGATAAGCATCGTGATGAGCGGTGGAAGAATTTGTTTAAGAATGTCCGGCAATGGGGTTATTCGCAACAGCATCCGGCGAATGGGAAAGAAAATATAATCCCGCAGCCATGATGAGAATGAGATATGCCAGCGATTCCAAAAATCGGTGGGAGTGAGGGCAAGATAGGGCTTGTCGAAATTTTCAGTAGTGTTCAGCCCCAGCAAAAATGCCAGTCCGCGTGAAAGATCGGTATAGGAGGAGAAATCTGCCAGGATCTGGAGCGTAAACCCCAAACCGCCCACAATGAGAAAAATCTTCGATGGCTCCTTCATGAGGAATATCTGGTCAACAAAAACCTTGACTGTATTTGCAATCACGAGTTTCTTCAAAAGGCCCATCAAAAGCAATTGCCAGGAATTATAGAAATGAGCGGAAGCCCAAACACGCGGCACTTCCAATTGCTTAAGAAAATTCCGCGGCCGGTCAATTGGGCCGGAGAGCACTTGCGGAAAGAATGAAACAAAGGCAGTAAAGGAAATCAGGTCTCTTTCTGGCAGCATCGTACCTCGTTGCACATCCACCAGATAGCTGATTTTTTTCAACGTGTAGAAAGATGCACCTACAGGCAAAAGTAGGAAAGAGGGAGAAAAAACTTCCGGCTTTATGCCTGCGGGAGCGGCCCATACTGCCAAAAGATCATCATATGTAAAATAATATTTTACAGAGGCCAGCAAAACCAAATTCAAACCGATACCCACCCACATCAAAAGGGAAGAGCGCGACTTCCAGTGAACAATTCCCAAAGCCAGAAGATAATCGGCAAGAATCGAGAAAAACAAAACCACCACATGCCAGGCTGCCAGCCAGCCATAAAAGATCAGGCTGGCTGCAGCTATTATGAAATTTTGCCAGCGGGTTTTGGGAACCAGCCAATATAAGCCAATAACGACTGGAAAGAAGACCAGGAATTCATAACTGATAAAACTCATTGGTTATTTTCCGGTTTTTCCTCCGAAATTTTCATCACACGATACGACTCCGCATACTCGAACTCCTTGTCCTTGGCATCTTCCTTCGCCCAATCCTTCATCCACTTCTCAACTTCATCCACTGGCACCTGGCTGGCATGTTGTTGCAATGCCTTTACTTTGATATCGATGGTCTCTGTGACATCCACCCAGGTATCGGGCTTGTCTGTGCCATGAATGTATAAACGCCTAACTTCATGCGGCTCGAACCCCTCCGACAACAGTTCGGCAAAAATGAGCCTTGACCCCGCTGAAGGAAAGACCGCTTCACAACCGGCACGGGCGGCGGCGCGATGATCGGCATGGTTCAAATATTCATTTCCATAAAACCATGCTTCAGGATTACCCG
>DAOQPR010000213.1:0-5534 GCA_035333265.1 Anaerolineales bacterium | reverse complement strand
TTGTAGATCGCCATTTGTTGAACATCATATCCGCCCATTCGGCGCGGGTCGCGGTGCTCAACCTTGTGCATGAGATAGGCTGTTTTCCATTCGTCCCACATGGAGTTGGTAAATCCATCGTTGCCAAGGCAGACTTTGATGCCAAGCCGCATCATGGATTCGATCTGTGCCACACCGACTCCGTTGTTCATGTTCGAGCGCGGCTGGTGCGTAAGCCAGGTTTCGGTCTCCTTGAGGATTTCCATTTCACGTACGTCGAAGTGAACGCCATGGGCGGTGATGGTCTTGGGACCGAGAATGCCATGCTTATGCAGACGGTCGATCACACGCATGTTCGATTTTTGCAGGCTGTCGTATTCGTCGGACTCATGCTCGGCTGTGTGAACGTGGAATCCCGTTCCTTCTGGAACAGCGGATGCACAGGCTTGGAGGGTGGCTCCGGAAAGCGTCAGACTGGCATGAAGCCCAAAGGTGGCGGCCAGGCGTGGGTGTGGATTGGAGGCGAGGCGCTTCAAAAACCGCACGTTTTCCTGAATCCCTGCGTTGGCCCGGTCAACTCCATCACGATCGGTTACTTCGTAACATAATACGCCCCGTAACCCGCTTTTGTCCACTGCGTCGGCAATGAGGTCGAGGGAACCATCTATGGAATTGGGTGAGGCATGATGGTCGATGAGTGTGGTCGTGCCGTGTTTGATGGCATCCACCAGACAGACCAGGGCCGAATAGCGGACACCTTCCGCGTCCAGGGAGCGGTCGAGCGGCCACCAGAGCTTTTTCAAAATTTCGGGGAAATCTTTTGGGGCAGGGCCGGGGATGGCCATGCCGCGTGCAAATGCACCGTAAAAATGGGTGTGGGCACATATACTGCCCGGCATTACATATTGGCCGTTTGCGTCGACTGTTTTGGCCTTGGGATATTTTGTCGTTAGGGCTTTTGTGGTGCCGATTTCCTTTATGTGATCGCCCTCGATGTAGATGGCATGGTTGGAAAGGACACGATTGGGAGATTCCCATGTTACAAGAGTTGCATTTGTGATGAGCATGTTATATCAATCCGTAGTGGCTGGGATGGGGGAGTTTAACACCGGAAATTCCAAATTCCCAAATGACGTTGAATGCAGCTTCGCGCAATTCAGGGTCATCTTTATACATGGCTTGATAGATCTGCTGGATGACCACATCTTGAGGTGTGGATTTTAGGAATTGCAATGCGCCGAGGCGAATATCAGGGTTCTCATCCTTTAATGCCAGCAAGAGAATATCGGTGGCAGGGACGCCAGGCGATATGCCTACACCCTTCTTTGCAGCAAATTCGATCAACCATGGAGTTTCGGAGGGGGCTTTTACCTTTTGTGGGGCAAATGCTGCGATCTTCGACTTTAGGTCGAGAACTTCAGAAGCGGCATTGCGCACCACCCATTGATCGTCTTCAATCTGTACTTTTTGCAGCAATTCGATGGCCCAGGGTTCTTTGACCCGGCCCAAGCCGTAGATCACCGAGCGGCGTAGAAGGATATCGTTGATCGTGACACCGTCGCGCAACATGGAATAGCCTTCATGGGGGTCATTTGCCAGGGCTTCTCCGGCAGCGCGGCGAATATCTTCTTCTCCACTGAGCAGGGCCTGGGCTACGATTTCCAATGATTCATTGGTGCCGATGGCAGTTAATGCCATGCAGGCAGCCCGTTTTACTGGCAAACTGGGAGCATGAAGAGCATGTTCCAGAAGTCTTATGGATTTTGTATCCTGGATGGCGCCTATGCCCAAAACGGCGAGATGCACCAGTTCAAAAGCATTTGATGAAATGAATTGACGGAATAGTGTGGCGGCGTTTGGGTCATTACTATAAACAAAGGCTGCCATGGCCTGTCCACGCAGGCTGAGGGGAGTGCCCTCCGCTTGTAAGATCGCCGCCAGTGTAGCGAACATTTTTCCGCGCCAGGGAGCATTTCGAGGAGCATCTCGCAGCCAACGTGCCATTGCAAATAATGGTTGATGGACTGGCAGGCGGGAATGTTCCATTATGGATTGTACAAGCCGGCTGGGGTCTCCATATGCGGAAATGTAACGCATGGCAAGATATTTCCCCGACCAATCTGGCTGATTGAGGAGAGTATCGTCCACGTTGTAATGAGTCAATGCCTGACCCGCCAAATAACCTGCCAGGACGGGATGAGCAAATCTCATACGGTTGTTGGAATGACTGATCAACAAACCGCTTGCGATCATCATACCTAACAAGCCTGTGTTGGGTGTGGATACCTTTTCGACTTTCTTTTTCCCTTTGCGGGATTGTGTATCTTCCTTCTCTGCGCTATTTTCTTCGGAAGTAGACTCGCCTGGTTTTTCCTCGACAACTTCAAATGCTTTAACCCAATCACGACCACGAGTGTTGTCAAATACCGGCTTGGCGCTGATCAATACCTGCATGGCCAGCGTTTCAAGAGCGGCAACAGGGGTATCTTTAGGGGCAATGCGTCGAATATGTGAGGCGATCGCTTCAAGGACATGAGCGCCGAGGCTGTCACCAGCGTACCCGCCCCAAACCTTCAAAGTCAATTCAAGTGGAGATATATTTGAAAGTTCAGCTCCCAACCAGGCATTGATAAGAAGCGGGTCAACCGGCTCAGGCCCGGTTTGGGTCCAGGCTTCATTTGCTACCGTGTTCGACCACAAGTCTCCCCATTTTTCAATAAATTCACGATTGCGTTGGTTCGTCCAGGCACAGAGGGTAAGCGGAACAAAACCAAGTGGAATTAGTCCGTCTAGATACTCTGGCGTTCCGGTCGTAATGATGCGCGTATCAGGGTAATTCTGTAAAAGTAATTTGAAGAAGCTGGATACCAATTGCTGTTCGCTTTGTGTAACTTCATCATAGCCATCGATAAGCAGAAGAACACTGCCATCCTTAAAAGCCGACTGAACAAATGCAGGAATACGGCTCTGGTCGAATAATGGTGCGTTTGCAGTTGTGGCGTCGATAATTGGATTGAGAACATTTTTGGGATCACTAACAGGTAGATTTAGATCGGCCACATGGAAGAGAAATGGAACAGCTTCCTGAAATGCCCCAAGTACCTCGCTTCGATTCGCGGCGAGGCTTGCGAGGTGAGCCAGAGTCACCGTTTTCCCGACGCCTGGTTGACCGATAATGGCAATATTTGCATCCCCGGTAAGCGCCTGTGAAAGTGTTAGCGTTTGCGGCTGATAGACAGCAGCAATTTCAGGCCATGTAGGTAGATATGGCAGCGTTTGGGTGACAACATCTTCGAACTTGCCTTCTGAACCAGGCTCAACAGTCATTGGCGGTGCAAGCAGAAATGGTTCTTGCAGGATCTCGTCCAATGAGAAAAGTGGGGCAGCAATGTGCATTCCCTGTGCCCGGCGGAGGGTGAGGCGGCGGTGATTTTCCTCCACAGAGCTGGCCTTACGGGTCTGAGACTCCTGTCGCCTCTCCTTTAACCCGGAACGCAGTTCGTCCAACAATGGGCGCGCACGCGAAATTACAAACCACAGAACAGTGGCGGTGATGAAACCAATAAAAAAGGAGAAGGGCTCTATGGCAAATTGGAACATGGAGTTATTGTTTATTTGACGAAAAGGATACGCCCACAGGATGGACAGTGAATCAATTGCTTCGGTGAACGGGCGTTTTGCTGAATGGATTGGTTCAACATGGTACCGCAGGAAGTACAGGCATCTTCCTCGACTTCAGAGATGGCCACTCCGCGTTTTTGTTTTCTGAGATCCTCATAGGTGCTCAGCAGTTCCATTGCAATGGGCGCTAAAGCGGCTTCGCGCTCACGTACCAGGGTTTCCATTTTATTCAATAAAACACCCTGTTCTTCGATCAGTTTTTTATTTTCATCCCCGAGCCGGGCCTGGAAGACCTCAAATTCAGCTTGCGCTTTCTGAAATTCATTCTCCGCAGTTTCTGCAACAGCCATTGCATCCAGTTCTCGTTCTTCGAGTGTGGAAAGGTGCTTTTTAAGCGAGGCTACATCCTTTTGTAAGTCCTGTAATTCCTTTGGGCTTTTTACATTGCCGCTATAAAGGCTGGCTTCGTTTTGTTCGATCTTTATTCGCTGGGCCGCGACTTCGGCTTCGGCATTTTTTAGGTTTGATTCTGCCTGGTGATTCGCGGACTGTGCATTGTGAAAATGGGTCAAGGCTTTTTTAAGTTCAACGTCATTTTCCAATAACTTGCGGATAGCGTCCAGTCGCGACCGTGAGCGGTCTATCTGGCTGTCTACTTGTTGGAGGCGGTAAAGACCAAAGGATGCGCTCATGGGGCGAATTATATACGATGTAAGAAAAAATGACCCATTTTCTTTTAAAAATGGGTCTGTTGATTATTGAATTGAAATGTTGAAGTAGTTGTAGACCGCCTGGGTCAGATCCACGATCAATGGATTGGTAATATCCCAGATATTTTGAACGGGATGATAGGTATAGATGGATAATACAAAATTTCCGCCGGGGGAGTAGACAATGCCCACGTCACTAGTGTCATGCATGATGCCGTCTCTGGAAAGGACATATCCATGTTTATGCGGTACAAGGGTTCCATCTGGCACGCCGCCCTGGATGAGCGAACCGAGTTTATCCTGCGCCATGAAGTCAATCAAGAGTTGGCAGGTGCTTTGAGAAACCTTGTCCGGGAAGGCTGCAATGAGTGCGCCGCCGCCGTTCTGTGCGCACTGGTAAATATCCCCCAACAGGGTGCCCATTTCAGCGGGGGTGGTCTGTGAATAAGGATCAGGGTCTGAGAAAACATCGACGCGTGAATTGCCGGGGGTGATCCGTCCGGGTAGCAGGTTGGGTGCGCCAAGAAAGAACATGCCGCCCAGAAACGTGCTGTTCAAGCCGAGGGCTTCCATGTTTTGAGTGACGATGACTGGCCCATTTGTGGTGTCGATCCGTTCAAGTACCTGGTCAGTGGCGGAGTTATCTGATTTGCCGAGGACGCGTGAGATGATGTCAGCGGTCGTTGCATCGAGGTTGCTGCCTCGATTAATGAGATACGATGCAACAATGGGCACTTTGATCGTACTGGAGGCAGTGAAGGCAATGTCAGGTTCGGTGGAAATTTCCTGATTGTTGTCGATGGCAAAATGGATCTCCTGACCTGTTTGAAGATCCATCATATAAAAACCGATCAGGCCGTCAAAGCCGGACGTTATTACGATTTGTTTCAGTAAAATTTCAAGATTTTCTATTGTGGGACGTGCTGCCGTAGTCTGATTGAAGGAAAGCGCCACCGAACGGTTGGTGGGCGAGCGCAAGGCGTTGGTTAGGATGAGTACGGCACGGTCCAGGTCGAGAGTCTGTCCAGGGTCGCCGGGCAGGAATGAGGTCCCGCCAGGAATCGGTTGCGCAGGAGCAGGTGGTTGGTCGTAGCGTGAGGCGATCTCATTTTGTAGGAAGTCGCGTAGACGGTCTTCCGAAATTGTGGCGCTCAAGGGAATTTGAGAATCAGGCGGATTGCGATTCCAAAGAAAATCCCAAAAGCCTCCCCAAAAAGAACCGCC
>DAOQPR010000212.1:0-5546 GCA_035333265.1 Anaerolineales bacterium | reverse complement strand
CGGAGCAGTAGTATGCCAATCGCCGTCCTGCCAGATCACTGGCGGGTTGAGACATTCTTCAATCGTTGTCCAAATCGAAAAGTTCGGCGCGAAATCATAGCCTTCAATGGTGATATTGGCACCATCACGGATGCCCACTTCTTCGATCTCATCAAATAGATGGTCGGCGGCATAACGGGCAAATACATCTGCCATACCCGGCTCCACACCAAAGCCCACAAGCGCCAACAGACCTTTCTTTTCCCAGTCTTTGGCTTTCTCAAATTGGTAATCGCCCAACTTCACACCCGGTTTATTGAACGGGTCTGTCGGATGCGGCTCGGAGAGAGTCATCGCCATGTCCATGTATTTCACACCAGCGTTATAGGCAGCATCGAAGATCTGTTGATTGAAGATCGGGTCCACCGAGTTCATGATGAGGTCAACCTGATATTTCTTCGCCAACTCTTCAATATTTTGCTGGTTGCTCGCGTCGATAAACTCGACCGGGAAGCGTTTGGGGTCTCCCAGTTTTTTCTGTACCTCTTCTGCTCGTTTGACGTTGTAATCTGCCAGCACCATCAACTCCATCCACTTGCGTGGCTTGGCAATGGCGGCTATGGCTTCCCCAACTCCACCCACTCCAACTAGCAATACTTTCATGAGATCTGATTCTCCGTTTAGTTTTATAACCCGCATCTGCGAGTTAGATTGACGATTTCAGAGTTGATAACAAACGTTGCCATTTGCAAGCTGAAGCTTGCGGTACTGCAAAAAAGAATCCCGCCGCAGTAAAGGCGGCGGGATAGACTGAAGCTACCAATTGCGATTCATATCGCTGGTTTGATTTCCTGGAAAAATGGAAATCATGAGTGAAGTCATATAAACCTTCAAGAAGGTATCCCCCACAGTCTTTAGTACACGAGCTAGGGCTTTCATTAGAACCTTTCAGTTGGCTCTGCATTCTGGACTCATTTCCAGCGCAGACAAAGTTTTGGAACGCCGCAGCAGGCACACGGTCCGGGCTGAGGCGGGATTCCCATTAGAAATAAATTTCTTTGACGATCTTTAAGTAGATGAATGATTCTGTCTCGCGGACGCCATCCACTTTGGCTAATTTCTCCGTCATGAAGTGAAACATGTCTTCATGATCCTGGCAGAAGACTTCGAGCATCAGGTCGTATCTGCCGCTGGTGGCAACGATGTAGACAACTTCGTCGAATTTGGCGATCTTGTTCGCCACTTCCATCATTTTGCGGCCGTCTGTGCGAATACCGATCATGGTGACTGTACGTTTGCCCATCATCAACGGGTTGGTTACAGCTACAACTTTGAGATATCCAAGATCTACAAGGCGGTTATATCGCTGGCGGATCATGCCTGGCGAAACTTTTAATTGTTCGGCAAGCTGTGCAAAAGCCACCCGACCATCTTCACGAAGAGCGTTTATAATGTGGTGATCAATGTCATCCAGTTTATCACGATGGCTACTGCTAAAATTGCTCTCCATTCTCTTATTTTATAACTATTATTCATTTTTGTCAATATTTTTATAATTATTTTGCATTAGAATTAGCTTAGCAGTAATTTTTATTCACTTGTTTGCGGGGATTTTACAGTTAAACATATAAGGCCCGGGCGAAACTTTGCCCGGGCCTTTTTAAGTTATGAGGTCCTATTGACCTTTTACTTCGACCCAGATCGCATCATAGAGCGGAGTGGCGTCACCCACATCTTCAATGCCAAATCCCTTGGCAATCGCATCAGCGGGCGGATTCGTAATCGGTGAATCGGCATAGGCATTATATACTTCCGGCTGGTTGGCTTTGGCATAATCCAAAGCAGCCTGATTCGGGTTGGTATATTGGAAATCCCGGATAGTAAGCCAGAAAACATCACCTTGCATAATGTAGCTTAGCCAGGCGTAGGCTGCATCGGCATGAGATGCATCTTTCAACATGACCCAATTATCCTGCCAAATGACAGGGCCTTCCTCAGGGTAGATGTATTGAATATCTGGGTTCTCCTGGTTTGCGATGAAAGCTTCTCCGGTCCAGGTCATGCCCAGATCAACATCGCCAGCGATGAGAGCAGTTTTAGGACTATCACTGTCGAACAATTTGACATTCGGGACCAGTTCTGCAAGTTTTGCCTTGGCCTCGTCCAATTGGGCAGGATCAGTGGTGTTGGGATCGTACCCAAGGGTGACCAGGGTAAAGCCAATAACAGCACGGGAATCATCCAGGAAGACCATACGGCCAGCATATTCAGGATTCCAAAGGTCGGCCCAGGATGTGGGCGGATTCTCGACGGTAGCAGTGTTGACAACCAATGCATCGGTTCCCGCAAGGTAGGGGATCGAATACTTGTTGCCTGGGTCGAATGGCTGGTCCATCCAGTTCGGGTCAAAGTTGCCCAAGAGTGAAAGTTTGGAGTGATCCAATTCCTGCAGCAAGCCCTGACGGATCATCAATGGGACGATGTAATCGGTCGGTTGGACAAGGTCGTAGGCCGTGCCGCCAGCAGAAACCTTGGCATACATTTCTTCATTGCTGGAATATTCGTCGCGGTTGAGTTTTATTCCATAGACCATTTCGAAACAATCGAGCATGTCCTGCGGGAAATATTCCGTCCAGACAAAGATGTTCAATTCCGTTGATGTCACATCAAGACGCGGATTAGGTTCGGGACATTCAAATCCGGCCGATGTAACCATAGGGCCATCCGCAGCAGATTCTTCTGCCTGTCCCCCACCACACGCAGCAAGTACGAAACTGAGGATCATCAGTACTGCTACAGTCTTGAAAAGTGTATTTCTTATCATGTACTCTCTCCTTTTTTATTTTTCAACTCACGCACGGTCTTCAGGCGTACCGCACGGGTATCACAAATTTATTCGTGTTTCGGTTTTTCTTCCCTGTTTTGAAGCCATTGTAAAAGCAATACAGCAAGAAAGACTATCGATATCCAGACAGTCGATAGTGCATTTACCTGCGGCGTGATAATACGGCGAAGCAACCCATAGACATAGATCGGCAGGGTCGTAGAACCAGGTCCATTGGTGAAGAAGGTAATTACAAAGTCATCCAGGGAAAGTGTAAAAGCCAGCAAGCCGCCGGAGAGAACACCCGGCAGAATGCTTGGAAAAGTAACGCGCCAGAACGTAATCCATTCATTGGCGCCCAGGTCCATGGCTGCTTCTTCAAATGATTTATCGAAGCCCTGTAAACGCGCCTGAACTACCAATGTCACAAATGGGACCATGAATGCGATATGGCTGACGGTTACAGTTGCCAACCCAAGGGAAAGCCGTGAATCACCTGTCAGGTGGAGGACATCGTTCAACCAGCCAAAGGTCTGGCTGAAAAGCGTCAGGGCTCCAATTCCCATAACGATCTCAGGGATCACAATGGGAATATAAAGGAATAGCTGTGAAACCGGTTTTATTTTGAAGTCATAGCGCTGAAGGGCAAGGGCTGCCATCGTCCCAATGATGGTCGCTATAATGGTCGCAGTAAAGGCAATGGACAACGTGTTCCCGGCGGCTTCAAGCACATCATCGTTCTTTGAAAGGTCACAAAACCAGTGAAAAGCCCCGCACGGGCTGGAAACCACCATGCTTCCATCCATTACTACACGCGAGCTGGTTTGAGTGATAAAGCCTTCAAAAGTAACGTTGGCTCGTGACGCATTGAAGGAATACAGAATCAAACCAACGATGGGGGCATATAAGAAAACATATACCAGAACGGCAGTGGCGATCACAAAGGGAGAGCGTTTATGCGGATTCATCTACGCTCCTTTCTAATGCTGGGGAATGGTCGTGTACAGGGATCATGCCGCCACGATCTCCTCTCCAAAGCCGAATTTACGGGTATAGAAGAAGGTTACGATCAGGGTAAGCACCATCAGAATCAGGGAGGCCGCCGAGCCAAAGGTCGGGTCACGCGCATCAAGGAACTGCCGCTGAATCAGATTCCCTACGAGAATCACCTGACGTCCGCCAAGAATGTCAGATACGATAAATGTCCCCATAACCGGAATAAAGACCAGAATCGTCCCGGCAACCACGCCCGGCATCGAAAGCGGAAGGGTAACCCGCAGGAAGGTGCGAACGGCATTTGCACCCAGGTCTGCGGCAGCTTCATAAAGGGAATTATCGATTTTTTCGAGCGAAGTATATATTGGCAGGATCATGAACGGCAGGAATTCATACACCATACCAACAAGCACCGCACTTGGTGTGTACAGCATTTCCAGAGGTGTGAATGGAATATGCAACAGGTGCGCCACCCAGCCAATGACGGCATTGATCGCCCCTTCCTTGCGAAGCAGCATCATCCAGGCATATACGCGTATGACGAAATTTGTCCACAAGGGAATCAACACCATGAACAGGAACATATTCCGCTGCTTAGGAGCAGCCCGGGCAATAAAATAAGCCAATGGATATGCCAACAGGATCACAATGAACGTGGTGTTGAAGGCAAGTGTAAGTGAACGCCACAGAATGTTCACGTAAAGCGGGTCAAAACAGGAGGCCTGCCCCTCTGGACAATCTGTACTATAGCCAAACAAACGCGTGTAGTTATTCAAGCTGAAAGAAAAGATCACATCTCCATCCGGGCTGCGTTGTCCAAAACTAATGACCAGCGTCAGGAAAAGGGGAATGACCAGTAACACGAACAGCCAGAGGGTTGTGGGAAGCGCAAGGAAAGTTCCCTGCCAGGACTTATTTTCACGAAATCGTTGAAGCATGGCTAATCCTTTTTCAACACCAGGGTGTTTTCAGGCATCATGTAAATATTGATAACCTGATCTCTTGCATAAAAGGACGATGGGTCAAGCCGTGAAATACGATTCTGCTCCATAACCTTCAGCTTGATGCCATGGCAATCCAGGTACACATGTGTATCCGAGCCAATGTACACTGAATTTAACACCCTTGCATCGAAAATACCCTCCCCTTGAGCCGTACTTTCCACAATTCGCAATTTCTCGGGGCGAATGGAAACCACGACGTCTTCGCCATTAACGATCTGATTTGACATAAGCATTCCAGCCACTTCAGCATTCAAAGCCGGGATGAATATCTTCGCCTCCGTCCCGGAAATGGACTGGACCTTGCCTTCGAGGAAATTCGACTCCCCGATAAAATCTGCCACAAATTTGTTGACCGGGCGTTCATAAATTTCAACGGGTGTGGCCAATTGCTGGACTTTACCCTTGCTCATTACCGCAATTCGGTCGGACATGGTCAGGGCTTCTTCTTGATCGTGGGTCACATAGATGAACGTGATACCAAGCTGTTGCTGAAGCGCTTTCAATTCAAGCTGCATTTCCTTGCGGAGTTTCAAATCTAACGCGCCAAGGGGTTCATCAAGCAGAAGTACTTCCGGGGTTTTGACCAAAGCGCGGGCCACAGCTACACGTTGCTGTTGACCACCCGAAAGCTGTTTGGGACGACGGCGTTCCATGCCTGTCAATTGCACCATTTCCAGTGCGCGGCCAACCCGCTTCTTGATATCTTCCTGACCGACACCTTCCATTTCAAGGCCAAATGCAAT
>DAOQPR010000211.1:0-5624 GCA_035333265.1 Anaerolineales bacterium | reverse complement strand
GAAAGAGGAAAGAATTATTTCCGCATTGCTTCCCGAATTGCGCGATAGCCAATCGGCTTGATGTCTTCGCTTTCGATGAACTTCTTCAACTCATCGCTCATGAACGTGTTGTAGTTTGAAACACGGCTTTCCCAATCGGGGGCAATGGCGCGCAGTTCAGGCGTGTCTATGGACGGATGCAAAATGAAATGCGTGATGCCTTCGGGTAAATTGCCCAGCAGGGTTTTCGCAATTTCCATTTGTCCATCGGGTTGGTCGAGCGGCATAGACATGATCCCATTCAACGTTGGCACGCCAATACCTTCGAGCATCTCCATGATCGGTGCGTATGCGACACGATCCGCATCGCTGATGCCCATCACTTCGATTCCCATCGCGTCCAAACGCGGGAGCATGTTTGGCAACGCCTTGCCCCCCGCTGCCTGAATATACGTTTGAATGAACTTCGGATGCATGATCGCGCCCATGTGCGAATCAACATGCGTTACATCAATGCCTGCCTGCAATGCCTTTTCGATCTGGGCATGGACTTCCTTCTCGACATCTTCCACGCTTGCCAGTTTGGATGTGTTATCGGGGTCATCATGGAAGTAACCCGCCTCATCCCTTAACCCTGAGCCTGCTCCCACATCCGAAACGGGTGCCCACCGATAGTTTGACCACTCCGCGTTGAGCGTCGCGTGGACTCCCATATCCATATCGGGATTCTCGCGGCACATCTGCGCCGTGGCAGGGAACCACGGACACGGCACCATCACCGCGCCCGAAGTCACCCCGCCGACAGACCACAAGTCCCTGAACGCCTGCACAGAAGCCTGGCACATGCCGATATCATCAGTGTGGATGATGACAAGTCTGTCGTTATTGTCATAGCCTAACTTTTTGAGATAAGGATTTGGATTCATAATTTCCTTTCAGAGTGACGAGGGCAGGTGACGAGTGACAAATGGTGTCACGTCCTTTGTTTGCTTTCGAGTGTGACAATGGTGGCAGTCAAACCGCCGATGATCTGGTCGAGTACAGCCCGACGCTTGTTGACTGTCTCAAGAGAAAGCAGGAACCTCATACGCCAATATCGCCCTTTGCTTTCACGAGCCTCACCGCGAGCAATCTTGAGATGTTGCGGGTTTTCCTTGTTGAATCCACGCCCAAAGCCTTCTTCGATATTGGCGAAGACAGAATCGAGACTGCGGGTTTGCTGTTTGACCAACTCGCGCCCGCGCTCGTCTTTCATAACGGTTTCTGGGTCTTGCCAAAAGTCGTCGAACAATTGTGAGGCAAGTTTGTAAACGCCAAAGTCATCAAGCCGATCGTGTGTCATCCTGTCTCCTTGCAAATCAAATACAACAAAATCATCGCGTCACCCGCCACCTTTCACCCGTCACCCAAATTGCGGCAACCATTGCTTGTTCGTTTCCAGTATATCGTCCATCACCGCCTGCACCTTATCCGCGCTTGGCCCAAGCGGATTCGTGAGCAATGCCTGATACATCGCATTCCTGTCGCCATGCACCGCAGCTTCGACGGTGAGGATTTCGTACATCTTCACCTGAGAAATCAGCCCGAAGCACGAAGCAGGCAGCGGGTCGGCAGGAAGCGGGTGAATCCCTTTGGCATCCACTTTGGCGGGCAATTCCAAGACCCAATCCGCAGGGTAATCTTTCACGGCTCCATTATTCCGCGTGTTAACCACATGCACTTCACCCAAATTATTGTGATGCGAGTTGATGAGTTGCGTCGCCAGCGTGGAATAATACGCGCCGCCGCGTTTCATCAAGTCCGCGGGCGGTTCGGTGAGAGTCGGGTCGGCGTAATCGCGCAACAGGTCTTTTTCGATCTCCATCACCTGCTCGGCGCGTGAGGGCGGCCATTTCTTTTGCTCGTTGAACTTCTTTTCGGTGTAGTAAAAATATTGCAGGTAATAATTGGGGATCATGCCAAGCGTCTCCAGCGTGCGGATGTCCCATTCGGGTTCTTCTTCTTTTTTCACTTCTTCAAGATAGGCAGGGAAAATGTATGGCCACATCTCTTCGCCATCCACGGTGAAGCCGCGATGCCAGGTGAGATGATTCAGACCGAGCGTATTCAACACGGCACGATGGTCTTCGATCTTGTTCCCTGTCACCTTCTCCAAGCCTTCAAGAATTTCCATCTTGGTGGTGATGCCCACATTGCATACACCCACTGCGGGCACATCGGGCGCATAACGATTCAATGCTTCGGTGACGAGCCCAGCGGGATTCGTAAAATTGGCAAGCAACGCACCAGGCGCAACTTCACGAATGTCATCGGCAATGCCGAGAATCACAGGGATGGTTCGCAGCGCCTTTGCCATGCCGCCCACGCCCGTGGTCTCCTGCCCGATCAATCCATGCCGCAGACCGAGATATTCATCCCCGCGACGCGCAGGCATCATCCCGACTCGCAGCTGCGTGGTGACATAGGAAGCACCCGCAATCGCCTCTTTCTGGACCGTGGACAGGATCACCTTAAATGGCTCTCCCTTCGCCCTCACCATTCTCTGCGCAAATCCACCGACGATGTCCAGCCGTTCCTTGTCAATATCCATCAACCAAAGTTCTTTGATGGGTAATGATTCGATCCGCGCAAGAAATCCATTTACAAGTTCGGGCGTGTACGTGGAACCGCCGCCAATGACTGTGATCTTCATAGGTCTCCTTATTGATACAACTTTCTATATTTTTCAATGATTTCATCTTCCCAAGTCAACGCATCTGAATCGGGAATTCGTCCTTCACGTTCCATCACTTCGAACACCTGAGTCATACCCTGCTCCAAAGAAATTTGCGGCTGGAATTCAGGCACATCGCGGAAAAGTTTTTCAGCGGAATAGTAGTCGTTGAATGCAAATTCATCCTCAAGGATGCCGATTTCGGGGACGTTGAGGCGGCGCAAATCTTCAAATGGCACGCCGATGAGTTCCACATCCCTGCCCAAAACCTTATTGGCCAGTTTGTGATAATCGAGCCAGGTGTAATATCCGCGGCTGACGGCGTTATAAGTCTGCCCGATGGTATGCTCCTTGCCGATCACGCCCACAAAGGCATGGGCAATGTCATCCACATGCAGGTGCTGATGAATCGCAAAACCATCACCGCAAATGATGACAGGTTTGCCTTTCTTCACACGGTCGATCCACGAGAAATCCCAGCAGATCTGGCGCAACATTCCCTGCACAGGCCCATAGGTTGTCGATGGCTTGATGATGACCACAGGGAATTTCTCGCGATGATACGCTTCGAGATAGACATGATCCACCGCCACTTTGCCTTGTCCATACGCTGTGTTGGGGCGCAGGGGATGGGTCTCATCCACGGGCAGGTAATCGTATTGAATGCCGTAGGTGCAAACCGTGGAAGTTTGCACGAACCAGCCCACGCCCCGAAAAGCACGGACACTGGATGCGGCTTCTTCCGCAGTGAAGCAGATCATGTCAATGGCTGCATCGAATTTCTCGGCTTGCATCTTTTTTTCAAAGTCTTCGCGGTTGTTTCGGTCACCTGTGATGACCCGCACGCCTGTGGGCGCTTTTGTGGTCTGCCCACGATTGAAGAGCACCACTTCATGTCCCTTTTCAAGCAGCAGCTTCACAATGGGCTGGCTGATATTTCCTGTTCCGCCGACGATACAAATTTTCATGGTTATCCTTTTTGTTTCATGTCATCCTGAGCGAAGCGAAGGATCTCTCCACATGGAATTAGGGGCTCTCACTGCACTGGCGTACGGCGCAAGTGTCGGTCGCGGCCGCTCCCTCAGAGTGACATGATTCTAGATTCCAACATGCAATGCACTCGTGTGCAGAACCTTCAATGGCTCGCCGCGTGGAAAGGATTGTCCCTGCGCCACTTGCTGTGACTTTGCATCCATGGCTGCGAGCAACTGCTCCATGTCCTGCAGGGTGAATTGAGCTTCGTAACAGCGCAGTGCGCCGATTTTCTCCTCCCACGTTGAAGAAACATCTGCAATGACATTTGGTTCGCGGGTGAAGTAAAAAGCTATCCCGTTGATGTCATGCGGCTCGTAGGCAGAATCAACTTTCGGGTCGGACGAAGCGATTTTTGTCAATCCAGCAAACATGACCGCTTCTGCTGTTGCCAGTCCCGTTTGGATGTGGTCGCGGTGTCCTTCATAGGTCAGCCACGGGTCACAGGTGAAAACGAAATCGGGTTTGAGCAGGCGG
The DNA here is from genome assembly GCA_035333265.1 of Anaerolineales bacterium. GTDB lineage: Bacteria > Chloroflexota > Anaerolineae > Anaerolineales > Villigracilaceae > Villigracilis. Next base: position 1,423 of record DAOQPR010000211.1, on the reverse strand, counting down.
ATGTATTTGAGCAGGTCGCGGCGCACGTCGAAGTAACCGTATTCGCCCGCATCGGGATAGCCGAGCCAGTACTGCTCCTTCACGCCGACGATCTCTGCGGCTGCAAATTGGTCACGTTTGAGGGTTTGTGCCGCATCTTCATCGGAGAGCGACGAGTCGACAACACCCATCAGGTCATTGGTGACGGTGAGGTAAATAATTTCCGCGCCGTTTTTTGCAAGCTGTGTGAGAATGCCCGCCGCGCCGATGTCGTTATCGTCGTAATGCGGCTGGATGCAGAGAATACGTTTGGCTGCAAAAATATCGGGGGTGGGGAGAATGGTTTCGATGGTCATGGTTGCCTTTCAAAAGGATGAAGGATGAAATATGAATGATGAAAAATTTCGTGTTTCATCCTTTGATTTTCACTACTTGCCTCGTTCTCGCGCTTTCATACGCCGCATCCACAACTTTCATGTTCATGAGTCCTTCATTGCCACCAGGATTTGGCTTCTGATTCTTTTGCACACACTCGACAAAATACTTCAACTGGTCATCATACAAACTTTGCGGACAATGTTCATCTCTTGGAAACTTGAAACCAGATTCGACCACATCAATTCTCTCCTCTTTCATCATTCTTATCTCCACTCTTGTCGGAAACAATTGACCAAACCCTTCCAGACCATACAACTGCGTCGCCGCTTCAGGGCCGTCACTATGCACCTGCCACCAACCCGACTCAATATATGATGTTGCGCCGTTATCCCATTCGACGATAATGACACCCGTATCATCCACGTCGAAGTCTTTGTAATAGGTACCGATCTTTGCATACACCGAAACAGGCTGTGGGTCGCCGAGTAAAAAGCGAGCCGTATCCAGGGGCCCGTAGCGATAACACCGGCCAGTTGGACCCGTTCGGCGGGCGGCGTGTGGGCAGAACGGCGCAATAAATAATTCAGCACCAGGTGCCCCCCCATCGAATGCCCGTACAGGAAATGTGGAACGCCGGGGTACAAGGCGCGGGTTTCGCGCAGGGCCTGATCAATGCCGTCCAGAAACGCGTCCAGGTTCTTGGCATGCCCGCGTTTGCCCGCGCTTTGCCCGTAGCCCTGGTGGTCGAAGCCGACGACAGCCATGCCGCGCCGGGCATACCAACGGGCCAGGTGATCGTACCGGCCGATGTGTTCGCCCTGACCGTGCACGAGGGTAATCGCCGCGGCCGCGGGCTGTGCAGGCCAATGCACGGCATGAATATGCCGGCCTGCTCCGTTTGTCCAGGACAACTGATGCATCATTACTTCGGAAAATATTTTTTATCGTTGTTAAACATCGCCACAATTTGTGCGGACGAAACGCGGGGCAATACGGCTTCCGTTAAAAATTGCCGGGCTTCCGGCAACGTGTGAAAGGCCCCGGTGAAATAGCAATAGCGACCGCC
>DAOQPR010000210.1:755-5678 GCA_035333265.1 Anaerolineales bacterium | reverse complement strand
CCAAAATAGTGGCCCCATTCTAACACGCGCATTGAAGCGGGCGAAAAATAATGCCACCAGTGTTCAAGTGTGAATCCGGCCTCATTTAAACGTTTTTCCCACATATCCGGCTCATCAGCATGATACACACGCGAGATCTTGCGGAACCAGTTTTCATACTGCTTTCCAAAAAGCTTCGTCAATGAAAGTGCAGTGAAATATCTCGTGTTGGGCACACAAAAATAAAATGGAGCCCCGGGTTTAAGTACACGAGCCGTTTCCTTCAATACGGCATCAATGTGTGGAATATGTTCCAGCACGGAATTGCTCAACCCGCTGGCAAAATGGTTGGAAGGAAAAGGCGTTTGCGAACCCTCCGCCTCCACCAGGGATTTATAGGCATTGTATTTGCTTGCTTCACGCATCGAGAAACGCCACGGGTCAAGCCCTACATCGAGCTTGTGGTCGAAGGTCAGTGCGGCAAAATGACCGTCGCCGCAGCCCACGTCATAGACCGGGGATGGCAGAGGCAGGTCTTGATAATAGGAAGACTCCACGGCCCGAAGAAATCCGCGAAAGTAAGGCAGGGAGCTGATTTGAAGGAAGAGAAAATCCTTTTTCACTTACTCACTCCCAATTTCACGAACAACATTTCATATTCCTGCGCAATAGAATTTGGATCGTAAGCGGCCTTGATGGCGTTCACATCGCCTTTATATTTTTCCTTGTGGTCGAGAACCTCCAAAATGGCATTCGCCAAACTTTCGGAATTCCCAATCTCAGAGACGACGCCCATATTGTGCATTTTCACAGGCTGGCGTACACCCGGCAATGCGGAGGGCACACTGGGCACACCGTTCATCATTGCTTCGATCTGCACCAGGCCGAAGGCTTCGGTGGAATTAAGCGATGGCACGGTCAACACGTCCAGGTTGGGATAATAGGCTGCCATTTGAACAGGGTCAAGATTCCCTAGAAATTTCCAATGTCCCTGAACTTCATAGGCATTGATGCGCGGCATGAGTCGGTCGGAATACGCCTGCTCACCCATTACATATTGATACGTCCCGGCAAACAACACCTGTGCTTTGGGGTATTTTTCCAGAATGGCAAGCATGGCATCCAGCAAAACTTCCACACCTTTTTCGGAGGCAAAACGAGCTGCCATGCCAATGACGGGTTTACGTTCATGGGTAAGATGGTTCTCTGCAAAGGCAGAAACAGCCTCAGGGAGTGGATTCGGCAACTCAACGGGAGGCAGGATCGGGGTCAGTTTGGAGGCGTAACGGGAAAGGTAGGGCGAATGGTCGGCGTAATCCTGGGTGTAGGTCACAATGTGATTCGCCAACATCCCGGCCATGTGATTTTGAAAATCCAAAACGACATTGACGAGACGATTGAAAAAGCCCTGCGGGAGTTGAACGTCGCAATGATAGGTGAGCACGGCAGGCTTGCCAAACAGGCGCGCACGGAGGGCGACCCCGGGCGCATCGAATTGTGGCAGGTGCATCTGCACCACATCATGTTCCCAGGCCAGTTTGGTTGCAACCCAGCCAAATGAGGGGGCGATCACCCCTTTGCTGACCCGCGCCAACACCGGCACACGAATGACCTTCACGCCATCCATCATTTCTTCGCGCGGCAGGGATGGGTCGTACTGTGTGGTCATCACGGTCACTTGATGTCCGCGTTTGGCAAAGGCGCGCGCGAGGCGTTCGGCATAGATGGTCAGGCCACTGGTGTGAGGACGATAATAGGTAAGGACGGTTAGGATTTTCATTTTTTATTCCTGGCAGGCCGGCGGGCAGGAGGGCGAACGATCTGAATGGGATATGGAATTTCGATCTTATTTCGTTCGAAGGCTTGTTTGATGCGCGTCAATGCCGTATCTTTGGCGGAGTGCTGGTCGGATGCGTTCTTGATCCAGAATTGAACTGTAAGGTCTATTGAAGATGCGCCAAACGTATGAAATAAGACCTGGGCCGAAGGAGAGTCTAAAACACCGGAAACGTTTTTTATCTCATTCAAAATAATGTTGCGAACCACCTCCAGGTCTGCATCATAGGAAACACTGGCAGGTAACTCGACACGAAACCCGGCTGCACGCGTGTAATTAATGATGGGCTGCGCCAGCACATCGGCATTTGGCAAAAAAGTGAGCAGGCCATTTCGCAAACGTACCTCTGTGGTACGCAAGCCAATCTTTTGAACAACACCTTCATAGCCGCTCAAGTTAACTTCGTCGTCCACCTTAAAAGGTTGCTGTACCAACAGAATCACACCAGATATGAAATTCTGCATGATGTTTTGCAGGGCGAATCCGATGGTGAAGCCGATAATGCCCAGCCCGGTCAGGAAAGCGGTAACATCAAAGAAACGCTGCAGAGCAGTGATAAAGCCCAAGGAAATAACCGCCCATTTAAGAATCTGTGAAAGCAGGTGTGAGATCCCTGCTTCTGCTTTCTGGCGCTGCAGCATACGCCTTAACAGACGGCTTAACCACACCCCCGTATAATAACTGACTGCAAAGATCAAAATAGCGGTCAACACGTTTGGAAAAACCGCCAGAATGCGGTCTGTGAAAGTTGAAAATAGCTCAGACATGGGTGTTTATTTTACCTACATTTTACCGATATACCCATCATGGTCACAAGTTGCACCTTTTACAAAACGGAAAGCAATTCGTGACCGTGGGCATTATATAAAAATTCGGAGCCTGACTCCGAATTTTGTCATCTGCCTTCGTTAGAATAGATGTTGATTGGCTTTGACCCAATCGAATAACCTGGTTACGCCTTCATCCACATTGATCTTCGGTTCCCAACCAAGTTCATGTTTGGCTTTGGAAACATCGGCATAGAACACACGCTGGTCGCCAGGACGCCAATCTCCGCGGGCAGGGTCAAGCTTTTTCCCCAGCATGGCTTCAAGCTTCGGGCCGAACTCGGCCCAAATGGACATGACGTTCGCAGGTCCGCCGCCAAGGTTGTAGACTTGTCCACGTGCGGTATCTATTTTCTCCACGGCAAGGTCATATGCCTGGATCAGATCCTCCACATGCAAAATATCGCGTACCTGTTTGCCGTCGCCATAAATGGTCAAATTACGTCCCATCACTGCGGCAATGATGAACCAGGCCACCCAACCCTGGTCTTCAATGCCAAACTGACGCGGCCCATAAATACAGGACTGACGAAAGACCACCGTGGGCAGATCATAAATCCTCGCATAATCACGGACATATTGATCGCCTGTGCCTTTTGAACAACCGTATGGCGAGTGAAAATCGAGCGGCTGGGTTTCGGGGCAGCCACCCACCAGATCCTTGTAACGCCAGCGGGTCGGTTCCTCGAATAATTCAACATCCTCCATACCTCCATACACCTTATTGGTGGAGGCGTATATGACGATGGGCTTGCGTCCGGAAGCGCGCGCTGCTTCAAGCACATTAAACGTGCCCAACGCATTGGATTCAAAATCATCTCTTGGATTGGTGACGGAGGTGGTCACCGCCACCTGACCAGCCAGATGAACGATCACATCCGCGCTCGCAGCTGCTTCGGTTATTCTGGAGGCATCTCGCACATCCCCAACCATCACACCGAAGGTATTGTCTCCGAACTCAGCCTTGAGCCACTCAAGGTTTCGGGGCGCTCCGCCGCGCGAGAAATTGTCATAAATGGTGACTTTCTCACCGCGCCGCAACAGGCGTTGGACATAATTCGAACCGATAAACCCTGCACCGCCAGTAACAAGATAATGTTTGGTCATTTTTCTTTTACCTCTTTATTAACGTCTTCCTGCAAATAAATGGACTGTGATCAAGCCGAAGGCAAATCCACCGACATGGGCCCACCAGGCAACATTGTTTGTTACAGCGCCTTGCAAGGCCAGCCAGCCTGAGAACAATTGCATTACAAACCAAAGCCCCAAAAAGACAACCGCCGGTAATTCCACCAGGGTAAATATAAAAAAGATGGGAACCAGGCTGGCAATGCGTGCGTGCGGGAACAGGATCAGATATGCGCCCAGCACCCCGGCAATTGCACCGCTTGCGCCGATCATGGGTGTTGCACTGGCGGATGCAAAATAGATTTGTGCCGATGCGGCGGCAACCCCGCAAAGAAGATAGAAAATGAGATATCTTCCGTGACCGAGCCGGCCTTCGACGTTATTTCCGAAGATGAGCAGTGTCCACATGTTGCCGAGGATGTGGATCCAGCCGCCGTGCAGGAACATGCTGGTAAGGAGCGGGAGCCAGGTCACAGCGGAGTCCAGGCTCAGGGTTGCAGGAACCAGGCCCCAGTCATGGATGAAGCGGTAAAGTCCATCCGCGCCCAAAGAAATCTCATAAATAAAGATCAGTCCGTTCAATGCGATCAACAGCCAATTGATCAGAGCCGGGCGGCGCGACCGCACCGTATCATACAGGGGAAACATTAACCGTTTTCTTCCGTCTGTTCCTTGTTCCTTAAATTCATCAGTTGCTGATAAATTCCTGAAAGGGTCTGCCCCTCGCGTACCAGGCCGATGCCGCCAATGACGCCGCTATTAAGATAGTTGTACAAACGGGCTGTCAACGCCACGGCCAGGGAGGTGGATTGGTCGCCAGTGAACAAAAACAAAGCCGCGCTCACGGCGCCTTCAAAAGTGCCAACCCCGCCGGGAAGTGCAGGGACGGCCCCGCCAAATGCTGCCGCACCCAGCACAAAAAGCATCCAATGGAACTGTGCTTGCGGGAAAAATGATAAGGTGACCAGATAATATGCAACCAGCGCCACGAACCAGTTTAGCGTCATCCAAAAAAGGAAGCGGAGGAAAAGCCAGCCGTCGGTCAGAACACCCAGGCCGGTTAGGAAGGATTCGAGGAAATTCCCTCCGATTTTCTGCAAAAATGTCCAGCGTTTGCTTAGGTTGTGGAACATATCCAACGCCCACTGGCGG